>JAUYES010000146.1 GCA_030691225.1 Holophaga sp.
GATGATCAAGAGATCGAGTTCGCGAGTTGCATGGGTCATAGGTGCCTCCACGGGATATGATGAAGGCACCCGTCTAGGCAAGCCAGGGAATCGGTGGACTCGCCGAACCCTCCGCGATTTCTTCCACCTTCGACTCTATCCAGAGACACGCAATTCATGCTGATCGATTACGCCGCCATCACCCACCAGGGTAAGGTCCGCAAAAACAATGAGGATGCCTACCTAGTCAGCGCCATGGATGGCGAAGAGCCTAGGGTCAACGGGCTGAATCGCGCACCCAAGGTTTGCCCAGCGGGGTTGCTGGCAGCCGTGGCGGATGGCATGGGCGGAGCCGCCGCCGGAGAAGTTGCAAGTCGCGAAGGCTTGGCCTGTATCGCCGTGTATTTATTTGGTCATTGGGGACGATTCCCTGCGGCGGATGCCACGGAAGATTCCCTTTTCCGCGCCATCCTTGGCGCAGCGGAAGAAGCCAGTGACGCCGTGTTGCGGTATTCCGATACAGACCGAAAAATTCGGGGGATGGGCTCCACCCTAACTGCCACCGTGATCTGGAACGGGCATTTATACCTTTGTCAGGTGGGGGATAGTCGCGCCTATCTCTATCGACGGTCTAAGCTGTCCCAACTCACGGTCGATCAAACGCTAGTCAACGAAATGATCTCTTCCGGCTTTATTACGCAAGAGCAGGCGAAAACGCATCCCCAGAGAAGCATGATCACTCAGGCCCTGGGCTGTCCGCAGCCCGTTAAGGCTGCCTTAGGGCGAGTCGCCTTGCGACGGGGCGATCGCCTTTTGATTTGCAGTGATGGCTTACACGGAGAGGTCAGCGATGATCAGATCCTTGGCGTTTTGGAAAAGGGCTATTCGCCTCGCCGAAGTTTAGAACTCTTATTGGAGATGGCCCTGGAGCACGGCGGCAGGGATAACATCACTGCCCTTCTCCTCCATCTGGATGACCCAGCCTTTCCGTTGCCGCATGCGGATGAAGGTATTCAGGTAACTGCCCCGAACCTCAAGGTCATGGAAGAGAATGGCCGAGGCGTTTTTGCCCGCATTGGGCGCATTTTTTCGAGTCAACCATGAGCCTTTTGCAAGGAACACTCTCTCTCCGGCGCTTCTTGGTGCTCGGGCCGGTACCTGCCGAGCAGGACCTTCTCGATGGGCTAGGTCAGGATCGCTTTCGACCCTTTGAGGATGGAACAGAAGAGGAGCGCCTTGGCTGGTGCGATTGGCGAAATCCCCTGATCTGTCCGCCCGATGAAGATTGGGTCACCCAAGAGCGATTTGCCGTTTTCGGTCTTCGCATCGACACGCGAAAAGTTCCGACTTCATTACTGAAAGCCTATGTAGACCTTCGTACCCAAGAACTGATGAAAGAGAAGGATCTAGCATTTGTGGGCAAGGAGGCCCGCACCAGCCTTCAGGATGAAATCAAAGTCGAGCTGCTTCGTAAGGTCCTCCCAACGCCGCGCATTGTTGAAGTCGCATGGGATCTGAAGGGCGGCATGTTGTGGACCACCGCTTCGTCGAGCAAGGCCCAGGGCGCCTTGACGGGGCTGTTTATGAAATCCTTTGGCTGTGAACTTCAGCCCCTGGCTCCGTTATTGCTCGCGGGCAGGCTCACGCCTCATATCCCTGTCGAATCACTGATGGCGCTGGATCCCTTGAACCTTGAAACGGAAGAGACTGCTTAATGAAACCCATGGAGCTACTAGAACAAGGCCGTTTTCTCGGCGAGGAATTTTTGTTATGGCTCTGGATGCGCGGGCTGACGGAAGGTGGCACCAGCGCCATCGATGGTGATCTCAGCGCCTGTTTCCTGGATGATTCCATACAGCTTGTGAGCGAACGCGGTGATGTGAAGGAATTGTCGCTCCGCAAGGGCAACCCTACCGAGAGTCGTGAAGCCTTTGAGGCCCTCTCGCGTGGCATGCGTCCCAGCAAGTCCAAGGTACGCTTGCTTTCGGGGGATATGGAATGGACCTTTGTCCTGAATGCCTCCACGCTCGATACGAGTGCCATGAAGCTGCCCCCCACGCAATCCAAGGATCCCGCGGGGCGCGTGGCTGATCGACTCTTTCTGCTGGAAGAAGGACTCGCCCACCTGGAGCGTCGTTTCGGTGCCTTCTTGGAGGCTCGCACGCAGGATCCCGAGGCCATGGAGACGATGCTTAGGGAATGGGTTCGCGGAAGCCTCACAGGCGTTCCCGCAGGTGAGGTGCCATGGGAGGAATGAGGGAACTTTTCCTTTCCCTTTTCCTCATCCCCTGCCTGATCGAGGCTGCAGACCCCCTGCCCGCCGAACGCAGGGCCACCGCACCAGGTGGAGGTATAGTGCAGCTTCGCTTGGCTTTTCGTAAAGGCATTCAAGTCGATTCGTTGCACTTGCCGAAGGCCTTTCGGGCTAAGGGTGCGGCAACATCCGGTTGGCTTGCCTTCGATGATCTTTCGAAGGAAGGCAAGCGCTGGGCTCTGCAGGTGTTTTGGCCCGAAGATGAATGGCGCGAAGACGAAGTTCGCCATCGGGTGAAATGGGCGGATTTGGAGTCGCCCTGGCTGCTGGCGGCCATGTTCACAGGGCATGGCCAAAACTATCACCTGCTCGAGAGTGCCAACCCGAAAAATCCCGAAAAGCTAGTGGCGGGTGATCTGTGGAGGATTCCCAAGAACCTTCTTTCTGTAGAGTTCGGTGGCAGCGCTAAGGGCATTCTTGATCGCAGCCAGCCCGAGGATGAACTGAACGACGAGGAGCGTGTGGCTGCCTACCGGAAGCTGCTTAGCTTTGGCCAAGATAACTCCGGCGCCTACGCGGCCTATCGATTGCGTAAGGGTGAGGCCCTCTATTCCAGCGTTGTGATGCGGTACACCGATCGTGTGGATCCGCGGGAAGTCAATCAGCTGGCGTTGTTGATCGCCGCACGCAGCGGTATCGAGGATGTGCGCAGCATCCATCCGGGCACCTTGATTCGCATCCCAGTCGAACATCTGGCGGATCCGTTCCAGCCCGAAGGCAGTCAGGCCTTGAAGGAGGAGCGCGAAGTTCGGGAGGAAGTTCGCCGCACATCCCGCGTTGGAGCAGGGCCCCGCCTCAAGGGGCTGCGCATCGTGCTGGATGCGGGACATGGTGGGATCGATATTGGGGCTTCCAGCAATGGTGTGTGGGAATCGGATTTTGTTTACGATATCGCGATGCGGGTTCGCCGCATTCTCGAACAGGATACGGAAGCCATTGTTTCGACCACCATCCGCTACCCAGGTATTGGATACAAAGTGCGCGATGTGATCTCCACGCCTACCCGCTCGGCCGAGCTTCTTACGACGCCGCCCTTCGCCAACGATGGCGAATCCCCTTCCGCCGTGAGTGTGAATCTCCGTTGGGTTTTAGCCAATGATCAGCTAGCGAAGTTTAAGAAAACGGGTGACGCACAAAAGACCCTGTTCATTAGTCTGCATGCGGACAGCCTTCATCCCAGTGCACGCGGTGTCATGGTCTATGTGGCGGGGGCGGCTAATGTGCCGGCCAGTTATGCCCTTGGGGCTGCCCGAGGCGCTCGCGTGGCTGAGATGAAGCGCAGTTCAAGGGTCAGCTTCACGGCCAAGGAGCGGCTGCAGGGCGAAGCCCGGAGCCGTCTATTCGCCGAGGCGCTGTTGACGGCCTTCAAGGCGGATAAGGTGCCTATTCACGCCAATCGCCCCATTCGCAACGTGATCCACCGCTCGGGCAAGAGCTTTGTTCCGGCGGTAATCCGACACTGTACTGCCAGCACCAAGGTGCTGATCGAAGTGGCGAATCTCGCCAATGATGAAGATGCCGAAAATCTCAAATCCCACGCCTTCCGTGAACGCTACGCGGAGGCTCTGGTTAAGGGCATTCGGGCCCATTTTCGGCAGTGAGGAATCCCATGCTGGTTCGCATCAATCACATTGGTTGGATTCATCTCTGGCATTCCAGGGCAGCCTTCGAGGCTGGCGAAGCTTCCGCGCACTTTTTTAATCCAAAGTTGGATCCCCGCTGGTTGGACTTTTGTATGCCCGAAGAGGTTCGCTTGCGCCTGGAGGCCGGTGAGGCCGTTGAAATGGAAGATCCCGGCTACCTAGATCAAGAAGATTGAATCGGTGGCTCTACCGCATGGTACAGCGCCAGGAAACACGCACTGAGAAGCAACTCCAGGGCTCCGCTAAGCGCGTGTGCAACCCAGAGGATTGGATGGGTGAGTCGCTGCCAGGCGGTGGGTTCTGGTATGACACGATGCAATCCCCAGCCAACGCCGAGGCTCAGCAAAAAAAACAGGGCCAAAATGGCCATGGTTCCTCGGAGCACCTGGGGCCAGGCCTTGGTCATGAGAGATGCGCTGCTGCGGGCCGCTTGGGGAATGGCTTCTCCACGCACCAATACCCGCAAGGGCATCCAGCCAAACAGGATCAGGACCACCATGCCTGGGATTACGAAGAAGGCGATTCCCGCCATAAAAAACAGGTAGAGCACTATCCTGGCGCCAAAGGCCTTCAGCCAGCGCTCTTCGAAATTTTGCCGCCATTGTTTTTCGGGGTTTTCTGGCCGGTTCAGGGTTTCAGCGTCGAGTTGCATCAGAAGCCTAGGAACGAAGTAGAGTTCCAAGGGGAGAACGCATACCGCCTTTAGGGCGAATTCAGTGATCACATCATTGGGGAGGCCTAGCTTGATCTGTAGCAGGGGCCCCAGGGCCGATAGAAGCGCCGTGATACCCGCAATGGCCAGGGCCCATTCGGGATGTCGGCGGAGGTAGCCAAATCCGTTGGCGATGATTTGAAAAGGGGCGGGGGAGCGTTCGGACATACCAAAGGATAGCGCCAGGGAGAGCTCTGAAGAATTTCGCCAGTCCGCGCGATTGGGGCGCGCTATGATGGCCCGCATGGATCTCCAAACACCCTGTCTTCTAGTGGCGAGCCCACTGCTGCTGGACCCCAACTTTCTCCATTCCGTGGTGCTGGTCATTGAGCACGATGAAAATGGCGCCATGGGGATCATCCTCAATCGCCCATTGCCGTTGAATCTTGCGCAAATCTGTGCGGAAAGCTACCTGACCTTTGCGGGCGATGACGAATCTACGGCGTATCGTGGCGGTCCGGTGGAACCTCAGCGAGGCATCATCCTGGTTCGGGGTGGCCTGCCGTCCGAAGAGGATACCGTGCTGAATTTCACGGATTTCGTGAGCTTCCGCAAAGATCTACTTGAAACACTATTGCTTGATCCTGAAGCCTGCTTTCGTCTGTTTCTCGGCTATGCCGGTTGGGCTTCCGGACAGCTCGAAGCCGAGATTGCCCAAGGTGCCTGGGCCGTATGTCCCGTGAAGCCAGAATGGCTGATGAGTGAAGAACCTCGAATGCTTTGGCAGCGCGCGATTGAAAGCGGCAGCAGCACTTCCTGAAGTGAGGAGGCCAGTTGCTGGCGGTGCGCTCGG
>JAUYES010000147.1 GCA_030691225.1 Holophaga sp.
TACCAATGGCTCAGGCTTCGCCTTCGCGAAACTACACTGGCGTACGCCAGAAGCTGCCGTCCACTTCCGTTGGCCACCCCCGAAGCCCGGTACCATGGTGCCAACACCCCTCCCTCCCGGAGCCCTCGTGCCATTCCCAGACATCGAACGCCCCATTCCGCGACTGCTGATGTACTACGCCCTCAAGGCTGTGGCCTCTTTGCCTTTCGTTGTGTTCATGGGTCCCTATCTATACTTCCGCTACCACACCATGCGCTACCACTTCGACGAAAAGGGGATCTCCATGAGTTGGGGCATTTTCTTCCGTCATGAGATCTATTTGACCTACGCCCGCATCCAAGACATCCACTTAGTGAGCAATCTGGTGGAGCGATGGCTGGACCTAGCACGCATCCAGATCCAGACTGCCAGTGGCTCCAGCGGTGCGGAGATGACGCTTGAGGGCATTCCCGACCATGAAGCCATGCGGGATTTTCTATACTCCCGAATCCGGGGCGACGAGAGCCTCAAGCCCGAAGAAACCCTGAGCCGCGAATTCATGGGCCTTGCCGAAGACCTAAAGGCGCTGCGCAATCAACTGGTCCGAGCCGACCATGATTGAACCTTGGAAGCAGAAGCTACTCCAGATTTTGAAGATCCCTGAAGCACCTCACATTCCACCGGGCGAAGAAGGCCATGCTGAAGTCTTCCGGCCCGGAAAACCCTACCTGCTTTACTTGCGCCTCGCGTGGTTGCCCAAACAAGCCATCGGCCTGCTTGCCCTGGTTGGCAGTGCCTTCTGGTGGCATGGCTGGTTCCTCCGCTACACCGCACGGCTGAGCTATTTCTCTCCCGAAACCTGGCACACCATCTATTTCGCCATCGAGGCCATGGCCGTTATTGCCTTCGTGGTCCAGGCCCTAGCGACCTGGATCGCCCTTCGGTGGAATTACGAACGGCGATTCTACGTGCTCACCGATCGCTGCCTGCGAATCCAGGAAGGCACTTGGACCTTCCGGGAACGCACCTTTACGCTGAGTCGCCTCCAACAGGTGGGCCTGCAGCAGAACCCGCTCCAGCGCCTCCTTGGCCTTTCCGATATCGTGGTCTCCACGGCAGGGGGCGGCAGCAAATCCAAGGCCGAGGAAGGCGGTGACATGGAGGAATCCCTCCATAAAGGCCATCTGTGTGGCCTGGCGGACCCCATCCCGGTGCGAGAGCATCTTGTGGCTCGCATGAAGGCCCATCTCGATGGCGGGCTGGGCGACGAGGCAAGCAAGCGTCCCGAATCTCCACCGGAACTGCTGGAAGCAATCCAAGCCGTCCGAATGGAAATCCAAGGCCTAACATCCCTTGGATCTTCGCTTGGGGCCACGCCCAAGCAACTGGTTTTGCAAACGGCTAACCAGGCAGGGTTTGCTGATCCTAAAATTCCCCTCAAACAACCCTCGCCCCAGATCATCTAATCCTATTGGCACCCCCGGATTCCCCTTCAGGCGGCGCTGGAGGCAGTCAATGACCCAATCGCGCCGCTGGAACCCACTCAATACGCCATTCTTGATCGGCACGCTGGTTCTGGCTGTTGTCTTAGTGCCCCTCAACATCATCTACAGCAAGGCCTTGCTCTTCGAACTCATCGTCAGCCTGGGGATGTTTATTGCCATCGGACTTTCGGTGGCAATGGGGTACCACCGCCTTTTCAGTCATCGTTCCTATCGCGCCAGCTGGCCCCTGCGCTTGGTACTGCTTTGTTTTGGCGCCGCGGCCTTTCAGAATTCCGCTCTGCGCTGGGCCAGTGATCATCGCCTCCATCACCGCTTTGTCGATACCGAACGGGATCCTTACAGCATCCGCAAGGGTTTCTGGCACGCCCACTGGATCTGGGTCATGGAAAGCACGTCGCACCCACTGGAGGGCGTGACTGATCTCCAGGCAGATCCCCTGGTTCGCTGGCAGGACCGGTATTTCTTCCGCATCGGCGCGGTGGTATCCCTTATCCCCGTTGCCATCGGGTTCGCCACAGACAACGTTTGGGGACACCTGATCATGGGCCTCATCCTGCGCATCGTGCTCACGCACCACACCACCTTCCTGATCAATTCTGCTGCCCATGCCTTTGGAACGCAGCCCTACACCGATACCAACACAGCGCGGGATAACGGTTTGCTGGCACCCTTCACCTTTGGCGAGGGCTATCACAATTTCCATCACATGTGGCCAGGCGACTATCGCAATGGCATTCGTTGGTACCAGTGGGACACCGCTAAATGGCTAATCAAGGCGTTTTCTTGGGTGGGTATGGCCGACAAATTGCGGCGTGTGCCGGAAACCGTCATCCAGCGCGCAAAACTGGCCATGGAGGAAAAACGACTTGCAGCGCGACTGATCGCGGCACCTCCCAGCGTGGCCGAAGACCTTCGAGCGAGGCTGGCCTCTGCGCGCCTGCGCATGGACCACGCCTTGGTGGCTCTTCAGGAACAACGCGAAAGCCTGAAAACCCATCATCAGGAATGGAAAATTGCCATGCTCACCCGCCGCGCCGAAGTGCGCATGGCCTGGGCCGAATGGAAGGCCGCCCGCTTCCTTGTGCGAAACCTCGCCTGACCGAAGGCCACCAAGGCAGCGGCACCGCGCGTGAAATTCACGGGGATTTGATCTCCATCAAGGTGTAGCCATGGGAACCTCTCACACTTAGCCCATGGTGAGTCGCGTGAATCCAAAACCCATTTCCATGATGCCCCGAGAGCATGGAGCCTACGCGCAGCTCGGCGTTTCCTTGCTTGCCAGCCTATTCCTTGTTCCAGCCAGCCCGAGAGCCTGGGGCCAAGCCCTGGCCACGACCTTGGTATTTTTGGCCAGTGAACCCTTGCTGGTTCTTATGGGACGGCGTGG
>JAUYES010000152.1 GCA_030691225.1 Holophaga sp.
ACCGATGAACACCGATGGACACCGATAAAGAAGAGGTCCTGGCTTAAATACTTCCTCTTGCATAGGATCCAGGCGGTGGCAACTCGTTCTGTATCAAACAGCAAGCGCCTGTTCCAAAGCCACGGCCACGGCCACGCTGGCTCCGACCATGGGGTTGTTGCCCATGCCCAGGAAACCCATCATCTCAACGTGGGCTGGCACGGAGGATGAACCTGCGAACTGAGCGTCGCTGTGCATGCGACCCATGGTATCGGTCATGCCGTAGGAAGCAGGACCAGCGCCCATGTTATCGGGATGCAGGGTGCGGCCCGTGCCGCCACCGCTGGCCACGGAGAAATATTTCTTTCCCTGCTCCAGGCATTCCTTTTTGTACGTTCCGGCAACGGGATGCTGGAAGCGCGTCGGGTTGGTGGAGTTGCCCGTGATGCTCACATCCACGCCCTCGTGGTGATTGATGGCCACACCTTCGCGCACATCATCGGCGCCATAGCAGCGCACCTTGGCCTTCTCGCCTTTGGAGTAGGCGATTTCTTTTACGATGGCAAGGTTGCCGCTCGCGTAGTCGAACTTCGTTTGCACGTAGGTAAAGCCGTTGATGCGGCTGATGATCTGGGCAGCATCCTTGCCCAGGCCGTTCAGGATCACGCGCAGTGGCTCTTGGCGGGCCTTATTGGCGCTGCGAGCAAGGCCAATGGCGCCTTCGGCGGCGGCGAAGGATTCGTGCCCCGCCAAAAAAGCGAAACATTTGGTTTCGTTCTTCAGCAGCATCGAGGCCAAGTTGCCATGCCCTAGGCCGACCTTGCGATCATCGGCCACGGAGCCCGGAATGCAGAAGGCCTGCATGCCTTCACCCAAGGACAAGGCGATATCAACCGCCTTGGTCTGCCCCTTCTTGAGCGCAATGGCACCACCCAAAATGTAAGCCCAGCAAACATTCTCAAAGCAGATGGACTGGATATCCTTCACAGTCCCATAGATATCCACGCCCTTCGCCTCGCTTAGAGCCTTGGCGGCTTCCAGGGATTCGAGGCCGTACTGGGCCAAGACTCGGTCGATCTGCGGCATTCTGCGTTCGTAGCTTTCAAAGAGAGCCATTGTTAATCTCCTACTGGTGCCGGGGGTTGATGGTGCGGGCGGCTTCACTGAAACGGCCATAATTCGAGGTGGCCTTCTTCAGTGCCTCGGCAGGTTCTACGCCCTTTTCGATGGATTCCATCATCTTGCCCAGGTGCACAAATTCGTAGCCGATGACTTCCTCGTTCTCATCCAGCGCCATCCGCGTCACATAGCCTTCGGCCATTTCCAAATACCGCACGCCCTTGGCCACGGTGCCGTACATGGTGCCAATCTGGCTGCGCAATCCCTTGCCGAGGTCTTCGAGACCGGCGCCGATGGGCAGGCCATCTTCCGAAAACGCCGTCTGGGTGCGGCCATAGACGATCTGTAAGAACAACTCGCGCATGGCCGTGTTGATGGCATCGCAGACCAGGTCGGTGTTGAGCGCTTCCAGGATGGTCTTGCCCGAAAGGATTTCGGCCGCCATGGCCGCACTGTGGGTCATGCCCGAGCAGCCGATGGTTTCGATCAGCGCTTCCTGGATGATGCCTTCCTTTACATTGAGGGTCAGCTTGCAGGCCCCCTGCTGGGGGGCGCACCAGCCCACGCCATGCGTAAGGCCGGAAATATCCTTGATCTCCTTGGACTGCACCCAGCGGCCTTCCTGGGGAATGGGCGCAGAGCCGTGATTCGGCCCCTTGGCCACGCGGCACATGTGTTCGACTTCGGTGGAATAAAGCATGGGTGAACCTCCGTATTCAGTGCCAAGCATTCAAAAAAATGGAAACGAGTTGCATGTGCCTCCGTGGCTCAGGCCACAGGCCAAAACGAAGAAAGGCCCCAGCGATCTGGCCCCCCAAGCTTGCCGCCTCATCGCGATCCAACACACGGGTGAGGTGCAAACGGCAGCGAAAGCGACAAGAGGTTCCGAGGCCGTAACGGATTATACCGATGGGTTAGAAAACCGCTGTGGGGCTTCCAATCCCGTGCCCTGCTCCCAGCTCGGGAATTCATGCGAACTGCCATTTTTCTCGATGGGTCATCGACACGACGTGGAACGTGAAGAAAAGGATTCTAGATCTGGGCATCTGGATTAATTGAATCGTTTTTTCTATTTTTCTGGAATTACCCATAAATCCCTAAATTCCGGAATCAGATACCGGGTTCCTGGTACCCTCGTGCCATGAAGTCCATGGGGCGTGGCCCCGGGATTCCCCGAAATTGTTTCATCCCAAGTCCCCTTCGGAGGCCTACCGTGGAAAACCTTCTCGATAACCTGGAGCCCAAGCCGCTCTGGAACTACTTCCTGGAACTTTCCAAGATCCCCCGCGGCTCCAAGGTGGAAGCCGAAGCCGCGCAGTGGGTGGCGGATCAGGGGCGTGCCTTAGGCCTTGAAGTAGAGCAGGATGCCGTGGGCAACGTGCTCATCCGCAAGCCCGGCACACCTGGCAAGGAAAACCACCCCGGCATCACGCTGCAGGCCCATGTGGACATGGTCTGCGAAAAGAACGAAGACACTGAACACGATTTCCTTAAAGATCCCCTCAAGTTGCGACGTGTGGGGGATAACCTCTACGCCACCGGCACGACCCTGGGTGCCGATAACGGCATCGGCGTGTGCGCGGGCTTGGCCGTGCTCGCCAGCAAGGACATCGCTCACGGCCCCGTGGAACTGCTCGTCACCATCGACGAGGAAACCGGTCTGACTGGAGCCAACAATATCCAGCCCAACTGGATGAAGTCGAAGTTCCTGCTCAATCTCGATAGCGAAGAGGAGGGCTACCTCACCATCGGCTGCGCCGGCGGGGTGGACACCATCACCACTCGCCAGCTCACGCTGACGGCCCCTGGGGCCGGGAAGAAGCCCTTCCGCCTGAAGATCTTTGGCCTCAAGGGCGGCCATTCCGGCATTGATATCAACTCGGGTCGTGGCAATGCCATCCGCATTCTGGCCCAGGTGCTGAATGTCCTTCGTCCCACGTTTGGGTTCGAACTGGCCGCCATCAAGGGCGGCAACAAACGCAACGCCATCCCCCGCGAAGCCTCGGCCTATCTGTTCCTGGATCCCACGCAGGAAACGGCCTTCAAAGCCGAACTCGCCAAGCAGGAAGCCAATTGGAAGGCGGCTCTAGGCGCCTTCGATCCGGGCCTCGCCATGAGCCTGGAAGCAAGCAGCGCCGACCAAGCCATGTCCTCTGCCGATGCCACCGCCCTCATTAATTTACTGCTCTGCCTGCCCCACGGCGTCGAAGCCATGAGTCCCGATATCCCCGGCCTCGTGCAGACCTCCACGAACCTCGGCGTTATCGACACCAGTAATGGTCAGGTCGAAATCAACCTGCTCACCCGCAGTTCCTTCGATCCCTCGAAGCACGCCTTGTCAGAGCGCATCGCCGGCGCCTGTGCCTCCGCGGGTTTTGAATCCCACTTGGTGGGCGGCTACCCCGGCTGGAAGCCCGAACCCAAGGCCTCCATCGTGAAGCTCATCGATGGCGTGCAGGAGGAGCTATTCGGTAAACCCATGAAGATCATGGCCATCCACGCCGGCCTGGAATGCGGCCTCATCGGTGAGAAATACCCCGGTATGGAAATGGCTTCCATCGGCCCCGATATGTGGGATGTGCATACCCCCGACGAACACGTGAGCGTGCCTTCCGTGAGCAACTTCTGGAAGCTGCTCACGGCCATTCTCGAAAAAATCTGACATGAACGAGGGGTGACCGCCCGCTCCCTGCGGTTGCTCTACGTCCCCCCTCGTGCTCCCCCACGTTGTGACCGGGCGAAGCCCAGTCACAACGTCTGGTTTCTTTCGGCAGACAAATCACCCAGCCTCTTCGGAGGCCGGGTGATTTGTCTGTACGAACAAGCCTGTGATGCCCGTCATTCCTTGGTTTAAGGCCGTGTTGCCTCTTGACGTTAGGCCTTTGAAGCGGGATCCTGCGGCGAATGTTCTCCCGCCTGGAAGGGTTTCAATGCTCGAGCGTCTCGATTACGAAGCCGTCGGACTCATCTCCGGCCTGGAAGTTCACCAGCAACTGCTCACCAAGCACAAGCTGTTCTGTCGCTGCCCGGCGGGCCTCTACACCGAGACCCATGACGGCGAAGTTCTGCGCCACATGCGACCCACGCTCTCGGAATTGGGCGAGTATGACGGCACCGCCCTCATGGAATTCAAGACGAAAAAGGAGATCATCTACCTCCTGAATCGCCTGAACGTCTGCACCTACGAGATGGACGACACGCCGCCCTTCCTGGTCAATCAAGAAGCCATCGACGGCTCCATCGAGCTTTGTTTGATGATGGGCATGGACATCATCGACGAGATTCACATCGCCCGGAAACAGTATCTAGATGGTTCCATTCCCACGGGCTTCCAGCGCACGGCCATCATCGGCGTGAATGGTTTTCTGCCTTTCCACGGCCGCAATCTCACCATCACCCATGTCAGCGTGGAAGAAGATTCCTGCCGCGAGGTGCGCGATGTTGGCCACCAGATCGTGTGGCGCACGGATCGCCTGGGCATGCCCCTCACGGAAACGGTGACCGGCCCCGAACTTCGCACGCCCCAGGAAGTGCGCGATGCCATTTTGCTCTGCGGCATGACGGCGCGCTCCACGGGCCGCGTGCGCACGGGCATCGGCGCCAGCCGCCAAGATGTAAACGTCAGCGTGCGTGGCGGTGATCGCTGCGAAATCAAGGGCGTGCCCCGCGCGGGCTATGCCGTGAAGCTGGTACACAACGAAGGCATCCGCCAGCACAACCTGCTGAAGCTGCGCGCCGAATTGCACCAACGTGGTTTCACCGCCCGGGATTCCATTCGCGTGCAGCCCTTCGATGTGTCCGATATCTGCACGGATCTGGATCTGGGCTTCATGGGGCGCACGCTCAAGGCCGGTGGCAAGATCTTCGCCGTTAAAGTCGAAGGTGTGGCTGGACTCGCCCAGCATCCTACTCAACCCGATACCACCTTCTTGGATGAACTAAGCGGTCGCATTCGGGTCATTGCCTGTCTGGACGAAGCGCCCATCGTGCTGAGCGGCGCGCTGTTGCCCGAATTCCCCAACAAGCACCGCCTGCTGGAGCGCCTGCGCAAGCGCATTCAGTTCAAAGAGAACGACGACTTCTTCATCGTCTTCGGGCCGGAAGAAGATTGCCGCACCGCCGCCAATGAGATTCGCCTGCGCTTCGCGGATGCCACCCAGGGCGTGCCCCAGGAAACCCGCCAATCGCTAACGGGTGGCTACACCACTTTCGAGCGCATCCTACCCGGCCCCGATCGCATGTACCCCGATACGGATTCACCACCCACCCGCGTCACCGAAGAGCGCGTGGCCATGCTGAAGGCGCGGCTGCGACCCGCCCCCTGGGAGCGCATCGAGCGCTACATGTCCTGGCGGGTGCCCGAGGAAACCTGCAATTACCTGATCCGCCGCGGTGGCGCAGAAATTTTGGATGCAGTGGTCGAAAAGACCGGTGTGGATGGCCTCGTGGCCGCCATCGAGATCGGCCAGCGCAGCAAGGCCCTGAAGCGCGCGGGCATCCCCATGGAACGCATTGGCGTAGCGGAATGGGTCGATATTTTCGATCTCTTCACCGATGGTCGTATTCCGCGAGAGGCCATTTCCATCGTAGCGTCGGGCGTGGCCAAGCACGGCCTCAGTGCCGCCGCCGCGGCCACGGCTTCGGGCGTGGCCATTCAGCCCCGGGAGCGGTGGATGGAACAAGTTGATCACTTGACCATGGAAGGCTATCAAGGCGAAAAGATCGACACCCAGGACAAGCGCCTGCGCTTCCTGGCGGGTCGCGCCATGGAGCAACTGTTGGGCAAGGCCCCCGCCAAGGAAGTGGCCGAATACCTGCGTCAGAAGCTCGTGGAGGTGGCCCAATGAGTAGTCCTGTAATCACCCCCGTCAGCGAGCGTGGCGATTGTTTCCAGGGTTACCGTGGCATCGCCAGAGCGGCTCTGGAGAAATTCGGTATTGGTGTCTGGAGCGAAGTGGAAATCGTGAACGACAAGGGCTCCGCCTTTGTGGGTGTGATCCTACCCCGCAGCGAAACCGCCGACGATCTCCATGTGGTCATCAAGCTCTTCAATGGCTACAACATCGGCATTCACGCCAGTCGCATCGCCTCGGCCCGAGAGCTGGGCTACAAGAAGGCCGTCTACAAGATCCCCGAGAAGGCCTTCCCCTTCGACCCCAAGAAGAAGAACGTCACCCTGCTGGGCACCGGCGGCACCATTGCCAGCCGCCTGGATTACCGCACGGGTGCCGTGATTCCCGCCTTCACCCCCGGCGAGCTGTATGGTGCCGTGCCCGAACTGGCCGATATTGCCAACCTGGATACGCAAAAGCTCTTCGGCGTCTTCAGCGAAAACATGGGCCCCGAGCAATACAAGGCCCTGGCCATCGCCATCGGCAAAGAGATCGAAAAGGGCGTGGATGGCATCGTGGTGGGCCACGGCACCGACACCATGTCCCATACCGGCGCCATTCTCAGCTTCATGGTGCAGAACAGCCCCATTCCCATCGTGATTGTGGGCAGCCAGCGCAGCTCGGACCGGCCTTCGTCGGATGCCGCGCTCAACCTGATGAATGCCGTGCGCACCGCCGCGGAATGCGATATCGCCGAAGTCATGCTTTGCATGTTCGGGCCCACATCGGACAACTACGATCTGCTCCACCGTGGCACCCGCTGCCGCAAGATGCACAGCAGCTAGCGCAGCACCTTCCGCACCATCGGCGCCTCGCCCTTGGCCACCGTGAGTCGCTACCCCAAGGAACCCGGTGGCAGCCACTTCTCCTACATCTCCGATGAAATCCTGCACCGGGACAAGACCCGCAAACCGATCATCAATCCTGCCTTTGAAGAACGGGTGACGATCCAGTATTACTACCCCAACTTCAACCCCGATATCATCGACGGCCTTTCCAACATGGGCTATCGCGGTCTCGTCATGGCGGGCACGGGCCTGGGCCACGTGAACAAACCCCTCTACCCCGCCATCAAGCGGGCTATCCAAAAGGGCATGACGGTGGTGATGTGTGTGCAGACCCTCTGGGGCTTTGCCCAGATGTACGTCTACGATACGGGCCGCGATCTCCTGGATCTGGGCATCATCCCCCTGGACAACATGCTGCCCGAGACCGCCTACATGAAGCTGGCCTGGGTGCTGGGTCAAACCGACGACCCCAAACAGATCCGCGAAATGATGACCACCGCCATCAACCACGAGATCGAACCCCGCGAACCCCACAACGGTTACCTGATCCTGCAAGGTGGCTTGCCCGAGGTCGACGCCTTCGTTCAGAACCACTGGAAGTAAGCGTCCTTCCTGCTTTTCAAACGCGAAGGCCCCGGCAACCCGGGGCCTTCGTGCTTGAAACGGGGCTCCTACTTCTTGAAGGTGTTGACCAGGATGGCCAAGGGCGTTAGAGCCTGGAGGTTTTCCTGCCAATTCGTATCGCGGCGAATTCGCTGGGGCACTAAAACGGTATCCCCAGGATCCACGGATCGCCAGTTCACCCAGGTATCGAGAATGCGACCATCGGCCTTGAGCAGGCGGACATTCCAGGTATCGGCGTTGCGCGTATAGCCGCCGGCCAGCCTCAACAACTCCTTGACCTTCATTCCAGAGTGCACCTTGTAAGTGGCAAAAGGACTAGCGGTCTCGCCCACCACGTAGGCGGCATCGGTGGTCTGGGGAATGATGATCTCATCCCCATCCTGGAGGCGGACCTGGGCCTCGGGCTCTCCGGCCAGCAGCCTCTTCATATCCACCACTAGTCGATTCAAGGCACCCGTTTGCAGGCCGTGTAGCAACGGGTTCTTCAAGAGAGCACCGGTGAGGGTCTGGCGTTTCGTTTCGGATAGGCGGCCAAGTACCTCGTTGATGCCTTGGTTGGTTGGGTCCTCAGCATCCAGCCCCGAGCGAAGGGAGGCTTTGGCCTTCTCGGGGTCCACCTCCGACATCTTGCGCAAAAAGACTCCGGCCTGAGGCATGGCATCGGGTGCCAATCCACCGGCCCGCTCCACCAAGTCCTTCAAGGTCGTGCGATCTGAATCCAGCGTATAGACGCCTGGTCGATTAACCTGGCCCGAAAGGGTGACACTGCGGTGGGGTCGAAAGTCAGGCCGGGCATAGACCGAAAGTTGATCGAAGGGTTGCAATTTGGGGTTGATCGCATCGTCTGTTAGTTCAACGGGGCTGGTTTGCTCGGTGGAGAGCAGCTTGGTGAGATCCAGCTTGATGACTTGACTAGGTTTCCCTTCACGGGTGTGGGCCAATTCGCCCACAAACCGATCCGCCTGACGCAGGGGAATGCCCGCTCTGAACAGGAGATCCGAGGCCCTCATGCCTTCAACAAATTCGTAGATTCCAGGCCGGGTGATGGGGCCTTGCACCCGCACGGTCCGGCGCAAACGCAGATCATCCAAGCGGTAGAGCTCCACCCGGTCGCGATCCCCAAGTAGCAGGTTGTGAGCGCCATCGCCCGCAATAGCCTTTGCTACATCAAAGGCAAAATACCGGTTGCTGCCATCGGGCAGGTACCGCACAAGTTCTCCGCGTCCGAGGTAGGTATCCGGAAGGATCTGCCCTTCTCGCTTTAGGAGATCGGCCACACGCATGCCTTCGGCCCGGGCAAAACGGCCGGGCACTCGCACCCAACCCGCCAGTTCGATGGTGCGTTCGGCCCAATCCCGGCGAGGCAGTGCCGAAAGGGTGTCGCCCTTTTGCAACAATGCACTCTTGCCACCATCGGCCAGAGAGACATCAAGGATATCCACCGCACCGGTCGGGTCGATCCGGCGCAGGCTCAAGCGCCCCGCAAAGGCCTGGGCCTCGAGCCCACCCGCAAAGCGCAAGGCGTCCGCAGCACTTTCGGACGGAAGCATTTCGAAGAGCAGGCTGGGCGCGACCCCCGATTGTTGCCAGCGGGAAACCCATTCGGGAAACCCACCATTATCTTTACCCCAAAGTTGGTCGGTTTCCGCAACGCGCCGATCCACCCGCCCAAGGGCAAGCTGAAGCGCCAAATCCTCTTTCAACAGGGCTAGGCGATCTTCGAGGGCGATGCGCTCGGCCGTGGGGAGCGCCTCCAGGCGAACAGCAGGCATTCCACCTTCTTCTAATTTTTTTTCCGATGGGAGATCGGAGGACTTCAGTTGCCTATCCAGTGCTTGAATCGTGCGGCGAAGACGACGAACTTCAGCCGAGGCCCCAGGGTCCAGTTCCTCAGGCGTTCCGGCATTATCGCGTTTAAGGTCTTGCGCCACTTGATCCTGGGCCACCACCCGAGTAAAACCGCCCTCCAGAGTCACCTGATTGAAGGCCAGGGGCACAAACAGGGTGTCGCCATTCTGGAATCCGAAATTGAGATTGCCCAAGCCCTCGGCCCGCAAGGGGTAGAGATCCACTTGATGCACCAGTTTTCCGCCCCGCAAAACCCGGATCTGACGGTAGCTGCCAGCGGCACTGGGGCCACCAGCGAGGCCTAACACATTGACAAGACTGGAGAGGCTGGACACTAGGTAGCTACCGGGCTTGTAGACTTCGCCCAGGACGAAAACCCGCACCTCACGGAGTTTGGTCACGCCAAGATCGACCGTGGTGTGCGAGAAATTTTGGGCAACCTTGGCCTGAAGGGCCTGTCGGGCCTTGCCCAGAGTGAGGCCACCCACCTTGACGCTGCCCACCTTGGGGATAAGGACTTCGCCTCGGCCATCCACCTGGGCCGGCAACTCGAAGGTCGCGCTACCGAAGGCGCTGATCTGGAGTTGATCGCCAGTACCCAAAAGATAGTCTTCCGCGATTCCACCCTCGGTAGCTGCTGTCTGAGGTTGGCGGTAATCAAACAGATCGGAGGCGAAGCGCCGCGGTCCTCGTTCGCGTTTTTTCAGATCTTGAATTTCGCGTTCCAGCTTCTCTGCGGCCCGCACATCAGGACCTTCCGTCTTAGCCTCGGGGCGCCCAGGCAGTCGCCCCGGTAGTGCCGCCACGGCTGCTGCTGCGGTTGCGGGATCTTGTCCCCCTTGGGCCGCCTTGGCCGCTGCCAACTGTTGAAGGTCTGGTGTTTGCTGGGCGGTCAGAAACGTGGTCCCTGAAACCAACAGCATCACGAGGCAGGTAGCAGATCGCTGCATGCTTACTCCAAATGAGAAAGCGGACCGGCAGAACATTCCCCTGCCCGATTTTCCCAAATGGTAAATATATCGCGAATCCGAACCTAAGGCGCTGTCACGGAAAAACTATGATGATTGTGCAGAGCGCCTAAACCCAGGCTTCCTTACGTATCTCGCCATCGACGCCCACGATCACGGCCTTGATGGGAATCTTGCGCTGGGCGCGTTCCACCGCAGTCTGAGCCATGCGCAACAAGCCGCCGCAGCAAGGCACTTCCATGATCATCACGGTGATGGTGTTGAGCTCGGCCTGATCGATGAGCGCCACCATCTTGTCCAGGTAGATTTCCTGGTTCTGATCAAGCTTGGGGCAGGCGATGGCCAGCGTTTTACCTGCGAGGTATTTCTGATTGAAATCCGCCATGGCGAAGGCGCAGCAGTCCGCTGCTAAGAGTAAATCGGACTTCTGAAATACCGGATTCATGGGCGAAATCAGATGCATCTGCACGGGCCACTGACCGAGCTGGCTGGTCAAGCCTTCGCGGGTTTCGGCCTTGGCAGGCTCACGATGCAGGGTCTGAGGGGCAGATCCGGGGCAACCACATTCCATTTTCTTCTCCTTGTAGTCGGGAATTGAAACCTTCAGAGCCTGCAAGTAGGCGATCGCTTGATTCAAAAAGGTGGTTTGGCCGTGTTCGTAAAGGTGCTTGAGGTGCGCCTTCAATGTGTTTGCCCCCATGGGCAGGATGTTGTCGAGGGTCTTGCATTCATCGTAGGGGGCGGCTTCCCGGGTCTCGATTTCAATGGCCCCTTGAGGGCAATCAGCGATGCAAGCGCCCAGGCCATCGCAGGTAATTTCGGAGACCAGTCGCGCCTTGCCATCGATCATTTGCAGGGCACCTTCGGGGCAACCGATGGCGC
>JAUYES010000162.1 GCA_030691225.1 Holophaga sp.
GGCCATCGGCGGCCAGGGCTTCTTCATGCTGCGGGCCTCAGGGAGTGCCGAGGCGGATATGTACACCAGGGCCGGGGAATTCAGATTCGACAAGGAGGGCTATCTGGTCAACCCCACCGGTAACTTTGTTCAAGGCTGGACCCTGGACACCACCTCCGGCGAGCGGCAGGGCACCATCGGCGATATCAATCTCGGCAAGACCACTCCGCCGGTGCAGACCACCAGTGTCCAAGTCATTGCCAACGTGGATTCCCGGAAGAACAACGAGACCGCAGAGCTGAACCTGTTCGACGCCTGGAATGGCACCAACCCCGCGTTGCCGGTGCCCACCTCCCCCATCAGCTCCAATGCCTACGAGTACACCACGGCCATCAAGGTCTATGATTCCGTGGGTGCGAGCCATGATCTCACCGTGTATTTCGATCGTACCACCAAGGATAACCAGTGGGAGTTTCTCGTTACCTGCGAGCCCAGTGAAGACCAGCGGCGATTGGGCACCGGTCTTGACGCCACCGGCGCCGTGGATGGCAGCAATGACGAGGCTTCCATCTACACCCCGGACGCCACCTACAACTACAAGAACCATAAGGGGGCTGGCGCCCTTATGTATGGGAAAATCGACTTTTCCACCTCAGGCGCCATCAACAATATGTCGGCCTGGAAAGTGCCGCCCGACGGCGCCGTAGACCCGGCCCAGAACACCAACCGGCTTTTTTTGGGGAATACGGACCAGTATTACAGCTTTGAAACCAACTTCACCGGTGCCGTAACCAACCAGCAGATCGCCCTGAATCTCGGCGCCCGGTACAGCGGGCAAAGCACCGCCATGAGCCAGATCCTGGTAAGCGGCAGCGGAGGCTACACCGACGCTGGCCTCACGCCGATTACCAAAGAGACCCAATGGAGTGCGGTGAAGGACAGCACTGGAGCCAATGTCACTTTCGGGGCAGTGATTAGTTGGACGGGATATCGGAACAATGGAGCCGCAGTCAGTGGTTCCTATACCATTCCCGCCCTTGGCGCTGGCAAGGTTCAGGATCTACTGGATGCGATGAATGCAAATGATACCGCCCCCTTCGACGGCTTTAACTGCACCTGCACCATCGATGCGGCGGGCAGAATCGTGATGACCGACAACAGTGGCGGACCCAGCGGCATGGCTGTGACCACTTTTGGATTCAGTGCTGGGGTGAACCCTTTTGGCGCCAGCACCAACGATGGTACTGCGGCCGCGAGAAACACCTTCAATGTCACCACCTCCAAGCGGCAGGTTGTCTCCACTGGGAGGGCCGTGACCTCCGCGGCCGGTTCCACGCCGATTACCGCCGCTACCCTGTTGACCAGTGTGTATGACAGTGCAAGCAGCCCTCTTGTCGGTGGGGATACCCTGACTTTTGTCGGAAAGCGTGGAGATGGCACGAACGTGAATAGTATATTCACAGTGGGGACCAGCTATGGCCCTCCATTCACTACGGGAGGGGGGGCAAATGGCACGGTGCAGCATCTGCTCTCCTGGCTGGAGAACGCGTTTGATGCCGAAGCCTCCATCGACGGCGCGGGCCGTCTGGTGCTCACCGACCGCCAGGCCGATGTGGTCGGCGCAACCCCCAGTGCCCTTATGGTTGATAGCTGTACCGCTTCGGGCGGAGATATCCCCTTTGGCACTGCGGCAAACGATTATACTATT
>JAUYES010000165.1 GCA_030691225.1 Holophaga sp.
TCACAAAAATGCCCGGCAATTGCCGGGCATTTTTGTGAAATGGGGAAAACGAAAAAACTACTCTTCTGGCTCGTCGTATTCGGCGTTGTGCCAGACGTTCTGCACGTCATCGTTGTCTTCGAGCAGATCGATGAGCTTCAGGAAACTCTTGAGCTTACCGGCGTCGATCTCGGCGCTGGTGCTGGCGGCGTTGATGATCTTGGCTTCAAGCACAGGCAATTTGGCAGCATCCACCGCATCCTTCACAGCCTGGTAGGACTCGGGCGTAGTCTTGATGATCCAAACTTCGCCATCCAGGACTACATCATCGGCACCGGCCTCGAGGGCCACTTCCATGATCTTGTCTTCGGAGATCTCGCCCTCCACCACAATCTGCCCCTGGCGGGTGAAGAGGTAGGACACGCTGCCCA
Organism: Holophaga sp.; assembly: GCA_030691225.1. Classification (GTDB taxonomy): domain Bacteria; phylum Acidobacteriota; class Holophagae; order Holophagales; family Holophagaceae; genus JAYREN01. Next base: position 411 of record JAUYES010000165.1, read on the forward strand.
CGGCACCCAGATCGCCGCCAAACTTGGAGAAGTAGCTACGAATTTCGGGCGTGGTGCGATTCTTGTTATCCGTCATGGCCTCAACGATGATCGCCGCGCCACCAGGGCCGTAGGCCTCGTACGTGACTTCTTCGTAGGTCACACCTTCAAGTTCGCCGGTGCCCTTCTTGATGGCACGCTCCCAATTCTCCTTGGGCATGTTCGCACCCTTGGCTTGATCGACGGCCAGCCGCAACCGGGGGTTGGCGTTCACATCGCCACCACCCAAACGCGAGGCCACGGTGATTTCCTTGAGGATCTTGGTGAAGGCTTTGCCGCGCTTGGCATCGGCAGCGCCCTTCTTGTGCTTGATCGTGGACCATTTACTGTGGCCGGACATGAATGACTCCCAAAAGGCGTGGACAAGACTTCAGCGAGATAGATCAGCCGCGAAGACCGCGCTTCGAGACGCGGGCGTAGGGCGGTGGTTCTTGGCGAAGCATGGGGCGTTCGAGCATGAACTGGTACCACTGGTCCCCATAGACCTTCATCTTCATGGCTTTACCGTTCTGTAGGAGGCTGCGGTTGGTCAGCAGGCGCTCGTCACCTTTGCAGATTTTGAGGCCGCGATTGATGACTTCGATTGCGGCGTCACGTTCGTGCATTTCGTTGAGCGCGAAGGCATAGACCCCATACAGGAGACTTTCCTTTTTTCCGGCCTTCAACGCCAGATCAAAGGTCTGCTTGGCCTTTTTCTTCTCCCCACGCTTCCATTGAAGAATGGCGAGCATGGCCTTGGCAACGTAATGCTGCATGGAGGCCGATTTTAGAAGTGGCTCGGCTTCCTCATTCTTCTTGCGCAAATACTGGACCACGCCAATCTGGCCGTCGATGGAACCCTTCACCATGAACTGGCGAGGCCCCAGCTTGTAGCCCTCTTTCATGACCGTGATGGCCGCGTCGAATTGCTGCTTTTTCATCAACTCCCCGGCCCGCGTGAAGATCTTTTCCAGCTCTGTCTGAACCTTACGCCCGAGCCAAATGAAGAGACCAACGCCTCCGACGAGGCCTAGGGGAATGCCCACCCAAAGGCGGATGCCAAGCAGTTTCGAAATCAGGACCATGACGATGGCAACGCCAAGGCCCAGTAGAAGATTGATCACACGTTCTCCCCGAGGCAGCCCAAAGGCCAAGGGGCTAGTCTACCCTTGGAGGCAGCCCCTTTCCATGGTTGGTTCAGCCGATGACACCGCTCCGTGGCCGGGGAGCCGGTCGTTTCTTGCGCACGATACGCTTGGCAGCTACAGGAGCGTTTTCTCCTTGTATTTTTCGGGGTCGACCGGGACCTCGCTTAGGCTTGGTTGGGTCGATTTTTTTCACGTTGAGTGCGCGTTTGACGGGTTTGACCTTCTTTACGGTTTCTTTCTGGACAATGGCCTTGGCAGCCCTACCCGTGACAACAACCCGTGTGCCGTCCTTTAATTTCTTAACCTTGCTGCCAGGTTTTCGACCACGCTTTAGGCTCATCTGCAGGGGATCCACACCGAGAAAATCTTTCTCAGCCTGCTCCTGCAAGCGCATCATTTCGCCTTTATCCGTCTCGTGATCATGCCCGCACAAGTGCAGAAAACCGTGTATCACTAGCGTCTCAACTTCCCGCCGCCGACTGACACCCATCTTCTTCGCCATTTTCTCGGCCACAGGAAGGCAAATAACAAGATCACCAAGATGAGG
>JAUYES010000173.1 GCA_030691225.1 Holophaga sp.
CACCAAGACCCGCAAATTCGGCACCCAGGGGGTGGTGGCATGAAGCGCTACCGAGACATCGTAATTTTAGTGACCTTCGCCGTCGTTGCGGGGGGCGCCCTTAGCGGCGTGTATGGCATGACCCGCGAGAAGATTGCCGCCGCCGCAAAACTCGAACGCACCAACGCCTTGAAGGCAGTGCTCCCGACACTCAGTGGCGAAGCACAGGAAGTGGTGCTTGAACACAATGGACTCAAGATCCCTGCGATTCTCGACGGCGCGAAGGAAGCCTTCCAGGGCGCTGTCCTTGAATTGGAAACCAAGAAGGGCTACTCGGGCACCATCAAGTTCATGGTCGGTGTCGGCAAGGATCGGCGCGTGACAGGGCTTTACATCCTGGCTCAGAACGAGACTCCCGGTCTCGGCACCAAGGCCAAGGATAAGGCCTGGTGGGGCCAGTTCCTGGGCAAGGGCCAGGACAATTTCAAGTTCAAGGTCAAAAAGGACGGCGGCGACGCCGACGCCATCACCGCAGCTACCATCACCTCCCGGGCCATTACCGACCAAACGGATATCGGTCTGACCGCCCTCGCGGCGCATCTCGAGAAGAGGTAACCCATGGCAGAGTCGAAAGATTCCCTGAAGACGGTCATGATCGGAGGTCTCTGGTCCAGCAATCCTGTCTTCGCGCTCGTGCTGGGCATGTGCCCCGTCCTAGCCGTCACCAGCAGTCTGGCCGATGGCCTGGGCATGGGTCTGGCCGCCACCTTCGTGTTGGTGCTATCCAACCTTTTCATTTCAGCCCTGCGCAAGATCATTCCGGACAAGATGCGCATCCCCTGCTTCATCGTAGTCATCGCATCCTTCGTGACCATTGTGGATCTCTGCATGAAGGCCTATACCCCGGCTCTCAGCAAGAGCCTAGGTCTGTTCATCCCCTTGATCGTAGTCAACTGCATCATCCTGGGCCGGGCAGAAGGCTTCGCCTACAAGAAGGGCCTACTGCCCTCCCTGGTGGACGGTTTCTCCATGGGGGTCGGCTTCACCATCGCCCTGATGGCCATGGCTTTCTTCCGTGAAGCCCTCGGCAACGGCTCCTTGTTTCAGGTTCCCATCTTCGGCAAAGGCTACGTCCCCATGCTGGGCATGATCTTGCCCCCCGGCGCTTTCCTCACCCTGGGTGCCCTGATGGCACTCACCGTATTCATCAACAAAAAGATGGCCCGGAAGTAAGGGGATTATCATGACTATGACTATCACTGATTTGATCCTAATGTCTGTGAACACGATGCTGGTCAGCAATATCGTGTTTGCCCGCTTCCTAGGCATCTGCCCTTACCTGGGCGTCTCGCGCAAGGTGGAAACCGCCAGCGGCATGGGCATGGCCGTCATCTTTGTGATGACACTGGCCGCAACCTTTTCCTGGGTGATCCAGGAACTGATCCTGCGCCCGGCAGACCTAGAATTTCTGCAGACCATCGTCTTCATCCTGGTGATCGCCTCCCTGGTGCAATTCGTGGAGTTCTTCATGAAGAAATCCATGCCCGCACTCTACCGCGCTCTAGGGATTTACCTGCCGCTGATTACCACCAACTGCGCCATCCTGTATGTGGCCCTCTACGTGGTGCAGTTCAAGTTCAGCTTCGTCACCATGCTGATCTATTCCATCGCCACCGGAGCGGGCTACCTGCTGGCCATCGTGATCTTTGCAAGCGTTCGCGAGCGCATCGAGACCGCCGATATTCCCGATGCCTTCAAGGGGCTGCCCATCGCCCTCGTGACCGCCGCCCTCATCGGCATGGCCTTCATGGGCTTCGCCGGGCTAGTCAAGGGCTGAGCGAATGAAGGCGAGGGGCCTCTTCCTGCTGTCTGCTGCCATCGTGCTGGTGGCCTTCTTCGCCTATGGACGCACCATCCGCACCTACTACGAACTCTCGGCCACCCTGCATGCCATGGGGGGCGTCGAAATCGAAGTCAAAGGCTACGACACCAATCCACAGACCTTCAAGAAGGCCTTCGAGGAGATCAAGCAGCGCCTGATCGTGCTGGAAGATCGCATGAGCCGCTTCAAGGCCGGAAGCGATATCACGCGCATCAATGAACTCGGTTCCACCGCCCCCGTGCCGGTGGATCCCGCCACCTACCAGATTCTGCAAACCGCTGCGCGCATCTCGGAAGGTTCGGGTGGAGCCTTTGATGTTTCGATCCTGCCGGTGATTCAGCTCTGGAAGCAGGCAAGCAAAGCGAATCAATTTCCGGCTCCCGAACGGATTGCCGCCACCCGCGCCAAGGTTTCCTACCAAGGAATTCTCCTGGATCAAGGTGCCGTGCGGATCTCGCCAGGCATGGG
>JAUYES010000197.1 GCA_030691225.1 Holophaga sp.
GGGTTGATGAACATTGAGATCATCGTGGAACTCGCCAACATCGGCACTCTCTTCGCTTTCGCCATTGTCTGTGCGGCCGTGATGATCCTTCGCGTCAAGCGACCCGAAGCCCTCCGTCGATTCCGAACACCCTGGGTCTGGTTTGTGGGCCTCGCCGGCATCTTCGCCTGCATCTGGCTGGCGGCGGGCCTCGGCCTAAGCACCTGGATCCGTTTCTTTATCTGGCTGCTACTCGGCTTGGTGGTCTATTTCCTCTACGGCTACTGGAATAGCATCCTTCACGACAAAAGCGAGAAGGCATAGGCTAAGAGCATGTTTACTGGCTTGATTCGTCACCTCGGCACCCTCGAAGCGCACTCGCCCCGGCAGGGCGGTGCTCGGCTGCGCATCGGCGCACTTCCCCACTTGCTGGAACGGGCTGAACAAGGCGCCAGCATCTGCGTGAACGGTGCCTGTTTAACCGCAGTTGCGCGCGATGGTCGTTCCTTCGAGGCCGATCTTTCCGAGGAAACACTTCTAAGAACAACGTTCAGCCATCTTCCTATCGGTGCAATGCTGCACCTCGAACCCTCCTTACGAGTAGGTGATCCCTTGGATGGCCACCTCGTTTCGGGCCACGTGGATGGCGTGGGACGTCTCCTGGAGCGTACCGAAGGCGAGGGCATCTGGCGCTTCTCCATGCCCGTAGAACTGGCCCCGATGTGTGCAGCGAAGGGCTCCATCACCGTGGATGGTATTTCCCTCACGGTGGTGGATTGTGGCCGCGAGGGATTTTCCGTGGCTCTGATCCCGGAAACCGTTTCCCATACGCGCTTGGCCGCCATGCGCCCCGGCGCACAGGTCAACCTGGAAGCCGATCCGATCGGACGTTTCGTAGCCCGCGCCCTGGCCTTACGTCAAGGAGACGCGACATTGTCCCGGTTCGCCCAGGATGGCTGGCAGTAGACTCTCCCCATGCAGAAGCCTGAAATCCCGAAAGAAATCGCCCCCGACCTGGTGGATCGCCTTCGATCCCGGTTTGGTGATTTTCCGGTGATCCAGGGCTGGGGCCTGGAAATCATGGCAATGGCCCCAGGCCAAGCCACCGTAAACGTTCAGGCCACACCGCGCACCACCAATCCAAATGGCGTCACCAATGGCGGCATTCTAGCCTCCTTGGCCGATATGGCGAGTGCCCTGGCCCTTTCCACCGCCTTTGATGGCGCCATGCCCTTCGCCACGTCGGATCTGAGCATTCGCTACCTTGAACCTGCCCAAGGACCCGTGGAGGCCAAAGCCGCGGTGATTCGATTATCCAATCGCAGTGCCATCATTTCCTGTGAACTGCGCGCCCAAGGAGAGATGGTTGCTCTCTGCACCAGCCATTTCGCCATCAAGCTAAAGCCGCAGGCCGGTGATGTGCTCCTGGCCATGGGTGATCACAGCACCCTGAATGCTCTGGTGAAAGTAGCGCGCGGCGAAAGCCGTCTGGCTTCCGGTATTACTTAGTGCTGAGCGGTAAAGCAAAGGTGAAGGTCGAGCCTTTTCCTGGCTCACTTTCCACCCAGATGCGCCCGCCGTGGGCCTCGACAATCCGCTTGGAAATAGCCAAGCCCAGCCCTGTACTGCTTTCATTGGCGGTGGGCCGCACGCTGATTCGGCCATATTCCGTGAAGACTTTCGAAAGCTCCTCTTTTGGAATGCCTTGCCCTTGATCCACCACAGAGACTTGGATCTCCCCCTGATCCGCTCTCATGCCTATCGTGATCACCGTACCTTCCTTGCTGAATTTGATGGCGTTGGTGACCAAGTTGTTCAGCACTTGGTGGATGCGCTGCGAGTCCATAAAGATCTGGGGCAATTCCGCCGGAATATCGAACCGTACTTCCTGGTGTTTCCCCTTGGCCAGCAGGACGCTCTCGTCTCTGATTTCCTCCAGGAAGGCGCCGACGGAGACGCTCTTAAGCCTCAAATCCAAGTTGCCCGATTCAATGGAACTCACATCCAGCAGATCGTTCACCATGTTGAGCATGGCTTCGGATGAGCCCTGGATAGTCCGCAGAACTCGCTGATGGGCTGGAGCCAAGGAACCTACCACACCGCCGACGAGCATATCCAGATATCCCTGAATCACAGTGATGGGGTGCCGAAGATCGTGAACGGCCATACCCAGAAAACGATTCTTCAATTGATTCAGATCCAGGAGTTGCTGGTAGAGCTTGCTCTTTTCCAGGATCATCGCCAATTGCCCAGCGATCTGCGTGAACAGTGCCACATGCAAATCCGCATAGGTGCCCAACCGGGTGCTGGAGAAAAACATAAATCCGACCGGTTTCCCAACCGCCAGCAGTGGGCAAGTCAAACTGGAGCGCATGCCCTCTTCCACGATCAGCCGTGTAGGTTCCGAGTTGGGATGCGCCCGCAAGTGGGCTTCGAGATCGTTGAGAATGCGAGGCCGCCCGGTCTCCAGAATGCTCAGCAGACTGCTGCCCTCCATCCTCGCGGAATAGCCTGAGGGGATTTTCGGTGACCCCGACTCGGTGTGGGCCCACCGAGCCCGCAAGACGCGCCCGTCCTCCTCCAGCAGCGCAAAACCGATGCGATCGTAGGGCAGGATCGCGCGGAAGGAGGTGTACACCTTTTCCAGCACCTCCTCCAACAGAATCCCCGCATTGATCTGCTCCGTCACCTGGGCCAACGAGGAAACCTCCTCAAATTTCCGCTCCAGCGTCTTGCCCAATTCAAGGAGCGCCTGCCCCAGTTCGCCCACCTCATCGGCGCCATCCACGGGAATGAGCACCCGGAACCGCCCCCGAGCCATGGCTCGCGCCGCATCACGATAGTGAATGATCCGGTGATCAACCATGGTCGCCCTCCCGATCTTGTATCGAGTGAAACCCTCTTTTACCTAAACAACAAGAGGGCCCAATCGGGCCCTCTTGTTGTTTTGCAGGAACCACTTACTTTGCCGCAAAACGCTTGCTGGCCTCACTCCACTTGATGTTTTCGAGGAAAGCGTTCACATAATCAGGGCGCTTGATGCCGTAATCGACCATGAAGGCATGCTCCCAGCTATCCAGCACCACCAGAATGTCCTGCTCGATGGGCACACCCAGGTGATGTTCGGAGAAGAAGTAGGTGTGCAGCTTGTTATCGCGACGGTTGCGGGTGAGGATTGCCCATCCGGGACCGCAGAGAGCCGCAGCCTTCAGATCAGCGACCACCTTATCCTTGCCCCCGGCAGCTTCCAGAGCCTTGCCGAGCTCAGCGCTGATTTCGGCATCGGCACCGAGATTTTCGAAATAGAGTTCATGCAGGAAGGAGCCATTGAAGGCCACGGCCTCCCGGCGCTGGAGCTCGCTATATTCAATGAACGAGTAATTGGGCTTGGTATTGTCCATGCCCGTAAGCTTCTCTTCGATCTCGTTGAGCTTGGCGATGTAGCCCTTGTACAGCGTGAAGTGCTGGTCCAACTGGCTATCGGAAAGCCCCTTCAGGTTGCCGCCCTTCAGGTGGTCGTAGTTTTTCGCATCGTAGGCCATGGATTCTCCTGGGAAGTGGGTGGGAGGTTGGATCGAAGTCTACCCCCGCAGTCAGGTAATGGGATGCATCCAGTCCAAGTTCTGTTCACTCTCAAGAAAGAAGCCCCACAACCGTGGGGCTTCTTTCTTGAGGCTACTTCAGCTTCTGCCAAAGAAACCGATACGCCATGGCCCACATATGCGCGCGCTGGCTATTGTCGGCCGCACCACCGTGGCCGCCTTCGATGTTTTCGTAGTAGCGAACATCGGCGCCCATTTCCTGCATGGCGGCCATCATCTTTCGGGCGTGGCCAGGGTGCACCCGGTCATCCCGAGTAGAAGTGGCAAAGAGCGTGGGCGGGTAGGTGGTACCGGCCTTCAGGTTGTGGTAGGGCGAGAAAGTCTTGATGAAGGCCCATTCCTCGGGCTTATCGGGGTCACCGTATTCGGCCATCCAGGAGGCCCCCGCCAGCAGGTGCGAATAACGCTGCATATCCAGCAAAGGCACTTGGCAAACGATGGCGCCAAAAAGCTGCGGGTAGAGGGTGATCATGTTACCCATCAACAGCCCACCGTTGCTGCCACCCATGGCGCCCAGGTGCTTCACAGAGGTCACCTTTCGGGTCACCAGATCCTGGGCGATGGCGGCGAAATCTTCGTAGGCGCGATGGCGATTCTGTTTCAGGGCTGCCTGGTGCCAACGGGGGCCGTACTCACCGCCCCCGCGGATGTTGGACAGCACGTACACTCCGCCCTGGTTCAGCCAGGCCAGACCGATGCTGCCGGAGTAACTCGGGGTCATGGATACCTCAAAGCCGCCATACCCATTGAGCAAGGTCGGGTTCGATCCATCCAGTTTCAGACCCTTGGGAGAGACCTGGAAATAGGGAACCTTTGTCCCATCCTTGCTGATCGCGAAATGCTGGGCCACTTCGAGCCCCGAAGCATCGAAGAACGCGGGCATTTCTTTCAGCTTTTCGGGCTTGCCCCCGATGCGGCCCAGATAGAGGCTCGGCGGCGTGAGGAAGTCGCTGATGTTCATCCAATAGTCGTCGGATTCCTCCGCATCCACCGCATAGGCAGAAACGGTGGAGAAGCGTGGCGCACCCTTGAATTCCGAGCGCTTCCAAGCACCCTTGGCTGGTGTCAACACGCTGAGGCGGTTCTTCACATCCTCCAGCACATTGAGAATCAGGTGATGCCGCGTCCAGTTGAAGGAATCCAGCGAGCTTGTGGTGGTGGGTTCATAGAGCACCGTGAACTCGCGCTTGCCAGCCATGAAGGCCTCGAAGTTGGTCACCAACAGCGCACCACCGGGGTAGGTCTTACCACCCACGGTCCAGGGGGTACGGAGCTGCACCGTCATCCATTCCCGAAAGGGCTGGGCGCTGGCATCCAGGGGCACTTCGATTTTCTGGAGTTTTCCGTCCTTGCCCAGCAAGAACAATTCGTTCTGATAGAAGGCGGGCGTGCGGGAAACGTAATGGCGCTCGAAGCCTTTGGTGTCGTCGTAGAAAGCCCCGATCGACATGTCGGTGTCCTTGCCTTCATACACCGTGACGGCCTGGGCGAGAGGGGTCCCCCGCTTCCAACGCTTGACGATGCGGGTGTAGCCCGAGGTGGTCATGGAGCCGGGGCCAAAATCCGTGGCCACGTACACCGTGTCCTTATCGATCCAGGAGAGGCTGCCCTTGGCTTCGGGAATCTGGAAGCCGTCCTTCACGAAGGTGCGGGTGATCATGTCGAATTCCCGGGTCACCGAGGCATCGGCCCCACCGCGTGAAAGGTTCACCAGCACGTGCCGATAGCCGCCCGCTTTCAGGATCTGAGCGCCATGCCAAACCCAGTTCTCTTTCTCGGCCTTGCCCAAAGCATCCAGATCTAGCACCACCTCCCACTTGGGATCGGCCTTGCGGTACTCCTCCAGGGAAGTGCGCCGCCACAGCCCCCGAGGATTCTTGGCATCCTGCCAGAAGTTGTAGAAATGAGTCCCCTGCTTGTAGACCCCCGGAATGCGCTCCTTGGAGTCATAGATCTTCAGAAGATCCGCCTTGAGCTTCAAAAAGGCAGGCGTTTCGGTCAATTCCTTGCCGGATCCCACGTTCCGGGCCTTGACCCATTCCATGGCCTTTTCGCCGCTTACCTCTTCCAACCAGAGGCGAGAATCCTCAGAGGCGGCAGGGGGTGCAGGCTTGGCTTCTTGGGCGGTCATGCTCCAGCCTAGCGCGAGGCCGAGTGCAAGCGGGATCCAGGGACGTCGCATGTTGATCTCCTTGGGAAAGAACTGGCAATGGATGAAAGCCAAGACGATGGCCCACAAAGCCACCAATCTTGGGCATCAGAATAGCCCATACCTCTGACCACGAGGTAGGCAAACCACGCTTAAATCACGGGAATTATTCCGCCAACCCCGCGCTGAGGAATTGACAGTCCTCCGTTCCACATGGTCAACTCGAAAGCTCAAAGGTAATCTCGTGATCCTCGCCTCCCGCCATCATGCCAGCCACCATGTCGCCCATCGGGTGACGGGAGCTGCTTTCTAGTCGAATCCATTCTTCGAACGAAGCCCCCGGAACCCACAAGGTCCGGGGCTTTTTTTTGGTTAGCGAGAACACAACCATGACCACCTTCACCTTCCACCATCACCATGCGCATCCCCCACCTCCGGGGTAGGCCAACGTCTGCGCACTGCGCGATTCCAGCCCCGAGGTTCCACACGGACCCCGGGGCTTTTTCTTTTTTCATTCAGGAGATGACATGACAGTTTCACCCACGATCAAACTCGCACTCCCCAAGGGCCGCATGGCCGAGGGGGTGCTCCAACTGATGAGCGAGGCCGGTATGAAGGTGCTGGCCAATGGCCGCAACTATCGCCCACTCTGCAGCGATCCCCGCTTTGAACTCAAAATCCTTAAACCCCAAGACATCGTCCGCATGGTGGAACTGGGTCGGCACGATCTGGCCTTTGCGGGCTACGACTGGGTGATTGAACTCGGTGCATCGGTGGAGGAACTCCTGGATACCGAGTTGGATTCCGTTCGCATCGTGGCCGCTGCCCCCAATGAATTTGTGGCATCCGGCGAATTGCGAACCCGCCCCATCGTGGTGGCCAGCGAGTACGAGCGCATCACCACCCAGTGGCTGGCCAAGGAGGGCTTCGATGCGGTCTTCGTGCGCAGCCACGGCGCCACGGAAGTGTTCCCACCCGAGGATGCCGATTTGATCGTGGATAACACCGCCACGGGGCGCACCCTGGTTGAAAACGGCCTTACCGAGATTGCCACGCTGATGCGCTCATCTACTCGTTTGATCGCCAATCCCAGTCTCATGCAGGGCCCGAACCGCGAAGTCGTCGAAGAATTTCTGCTCCTCATGCGCTCGGTGCTGGATGCCCGCAAACGCGTGATGCTGGAAATGAACGTAAGCGCCGCGGCCTTAGAGGCGGTGCTCCGAGAATTGCCGTGCATGCGCAGGCCCACCGTCATGCCCCTATCCGGAGATGGCGGGTTTGCCGTGAAGTCGGCCGTGCTGCGGGCAGATGTGGCGCGCAGCATTCCGCGCCTAAAAGCCGCAGGTGCCACGGACATTCTGGAATATCCCTTCAGCAAAGTGGTGCTGTGATGGTGCCAAAAATCCTACCCACCCTTCGCGACCTTAAAACGTACGCCGTGCAGGAGGGCCGTGGTGCCTTTCTGCGCATGGACTTCAACGAAGGCCCACCGCCCGAACTGGATGTGCTCGCCCGCGCCCTGGAGTTATGCGCCTTTTCCGCCACGGTCTATCCCGAATATGGCCCGTTGAAACGAGCAGCGGCACAAGCCTGGGGGGTCGAACCCGCCATGCTCATGCCGGTAAACGGCGCCGACGAGGGCATCGCCATGGTGTTGCGCGCCTTCACCGGACCCGGCGATGCGGTAGTGCTGCCCGTACCCACCTTTCCCATGTATCGCATCTATGCCGAACAATGCGGCAGCCCCGTCATATCTGTCCCTTTGGCACCGGATTTCGACCTGGACATGGAGGCCATCCGAAGGGCCCTTCCTGGTGGCGTCATGCTCTCCCTCACCAGCCCCAACAATCCCACGGGACGTGCCATTTCAGAAGCGCAGCTTCTGAATCTCCTAATGTCCGCGGAAGGGAAACCGGTCCTGATGGACGAAACGTACGGCCCTTTCTGTGGTCAGGATTTTGCCCCCCTGTTGGCCCGGTATCCGAACTTGATTCTCTTGAGAACCCTGAGCAAGAGCTATGGCCTGCCGGGTCTTCGCTGCGGTTTCATCCTGGCCAGCCTAGAGGTCATTCGGCAATTAGAAGTGCTGCGGGCGCCCTTCAACGTCAATGGTATCGCCGCGAGCCTAGGCGCTCAGATGCTATCGAGCGATCCAGGTTTGCGTGCCCGGTTACGCAAGGCCGTGGAAGCCCGCAAATACCTGCAAGAAGCCCTGGAACGCACGGGTATTCCGACCGTGCCTTCCGACGCGCATTTCTTTCTCGCCAATCTGGGAAGCCGCGCCACCGAAGCCGTAGAAAGACTCCGTGAACGTCGGATTCTAGTCAAGAATCTTTCGGCAACGATCCCTGGCATGGTGCGCATCAGCGTCGCTGTGGAACATGAAGCCACAGCTTTTCTGGAAGCATTTTTGCCCTGGTGGGAAACGGGTGATTCCAAAAGCCCGTGTTTAGCCCTGCTAGCAAAAGACAACGCTGTTGCCTGAATCACAGCGGTTTCACGTTTCGATGAAATGAGTTGCCTTTTCGGTCAACAGTCTGGGTATTTGGGGGAAATATGAACCGCCAAGGCGCCAAGACGCCAAGAAAAATCTCAAACACCAGTGCGGCAGGTCGCCGGATCCCGCGGCGCGGGATCTCCGCTGCCTTTGCAGCGGATCACATCTTCGGCCTGAAGTCCGCTCCAAGTGATGCCGAGCTTCAGGCCGAAGACGTGACTCAGGCGACCTTGGGATGAACGTTGCCCCTGCTTTTCTTGGCGAAGGCGCGCAGCGCCGCTTGGCGCCTTCGCGGTAGATCAGTTTCCCGATCACGCCGAAACCTAGAAATGGCGCATCTCTACATGCGTTTCCCGCAGATGCTTGAAAATCCAAAATTTTGCCACCGATAGAAACAAGGAGCACCCATGAAAGCCACCACCTTCGAACGCACCACCCGCGAAACGCGCATCCGTCTAAGCCTCGGGGAAAAAACAAATACCATTCAAACCTCAGAGCCCATGCTTACCCACTTCCTGGAGCAACTGAGTTTCTACTCCGGCATTGGTCTCACGGTGGAAGCCGAAGATCTGGTGCCCCTCGGGGATGCCCATCACTTGGCCGAAGATATTGCCATTGCCTTGGGTCGTGCCTTCGATGAAGCCTTGGGAGATCGTGCAAAAATCGCCCGTTATGGCCAGCGTTTGCTGCCCATGGATGAAGCGCTGGCAACCTGTGCCATCGACGCGGGAGGAAGGCCCTGGGCGGTGATCGATATTCCCTTTCCCATGCCCATGCTCGGCGGCTTGGCCACCGAAAATATTCTGCACTTCTTCCGCAGTCTAGCCATGGAAGCGCGCTTCACCTTGAATCTCTCGGTCAAGGGCGAGAACACGCACCACATGGCGGAGGCAGCCTTCAAGGCTCTGGGCATGGCGCTGCGTGAGGCGCTGAGCCCCTCCGAGGACTTGCGTTCTACCAAGGGCGTGCTGCGATGATCGGCATTCTTGATTACGGCTGCGGCAATCTGCGCAGCCTCGAAAATGCGCTGGAATTCCTGGGCCTCGAAAGCTGTCGAGTAGGCACGCCCGAGGCCATCAAGGCCGTGGATCGCCTCATTCAGCCCGGCGTTGGGCATTTTGGCTACGCCATGACTCAGCTTCGAAAGGGCAAGCTGGAGGACCCCGTGCAGGATTTCGCAACCTCTGGACGTCCTCTCTTGGGTATTTGCCTGGGCATGCAGCTGATGTTCCAAGGCTCCGAGGAAGCGCCAGAAGTACCCGGACTCGGTCTATTGCCAGGGCGTTTCGAGCCCTTCACCGATCCAACATTGAAGGTCCCACACATGGGCTGGTCTACCGTGGAATTCCAAGATACCGAAGGCCCCGCGTATTTCGTCCACTCGTTTTTTCTTCCGGAATGGAACCTGAACGTTCCACACCAAGGCCTGGGGATTGCACAGCATGGCCGCCCCTTCGTGGCCGCCTTTCGCAGCGGCAATTTAGCGGGATGCCAATTCCACCCGGAGAAGAGCGGCATCTGGGGCCTGAAGCTGTTGAAGGAGATGCTCACATGGTGATGAAACGGATTATTCCTTGCCTCGATATTCGCAACGGACGGGTGGTGAAGGGCGTGCAGTTCTTGAATCTAAAAGACAGCGGAGACCCCGTGGAATTGGCCACCCGGTACGATGCGGAAGGGGCTGATGAACTGGTGTTTCTGGATATCACGGCTGGCACTGAGAACCGTGATACTGCTGTGCGCATGGTCGAGCGGGTGGCCAAGGCCATCTTCATCCCCTTCACCGTCGGTGGCGGTATTCGCAAGGCCGAGGACGCCGATGCCATGCTGTTGGCCGGTTGCGACAAGGTAGGCATCAACAGCGCCGCCGTGCGCCGTCCCGAATTGATCACGGACATGGCCAATCGTTTCGGCAGCCAGTGCGTGGTGCTGGCAGTCGATGTGCGACGCAAGGCCAATGGCTACCGCGTGGTCGTGGATGCGGGACGCACTGAAACGGAATGGGCAATGGAAGACTGGCTGCTGGAAGCTCAGCGACGAGGGGCCGGAGAAGTGTTACTAACCTCCATGGACCAGGATGGGTCCAACGCAGGCTACGACCTGGAAGCCCTTCGCTCGGCGTCCAACCAATTGCGCATTCCGCTCATCGCCAGCGGTGGTTTCGGCGAAGCCAGACATGCCTTAGAAGCCTTTCGCGCCGGAGCCGATGCGGCCCTGGTGGCGTCGGCACTTCACACCTGTGGGTTAACCGTGAAGCGATTAAAAGAACAACTTTCGAAGGAAGGAATTGAGGTGCGACCGTGCTGATTCCAAGCATTGATCTGATGGGGGGCAAGGCCGTTCAGTTGGTGGGCGGTCGAACCAAAATTTTGGAAGTGGACGATGTGCTGGGCCTGGCCATGCGTTGGCGTGTGTATGGCGAAATCGCCGTCATTGATCTGGATGCGGCCTTGGGCCAGGGCGATAATTTTGCGCTCGTGAAGGAACTTTGCAAAATCGCACAATGCCGCGTGGGCGGAGGGATTCGCACCGTTGACCACGCCCACGAATTACTGCGGGCGGGTGCCGCGCGCATCATCATCGGCACAGCAGCCAGTGAAGAATTTCTGGCCAAACTACCCCGTGAACGCGCCCTGGTAGCGGTCGACCAGAACCACGGCCGCCTGCAATCCCGAGGCTGGCGCAGCGATGAAGCCGAAGCGCCCTTGGACCGAGTGCGCCGCCTGACACCATTTTGCGGCGGTTTTTTAATGACCGTCGTGGATAAGGAAGGCCGCTTGGAGGGAGTGGATTGGGAAGCTGCGCGCCAGGTTCGCGAAGCCACCACCTTGCCCGTGACTTACGCGGGCGGTGTCGGCACCGCTCAGGATGTGAAAGCCCTGGATCGCATGGGTCTCGATGCCCAAGTTGGCATGGCGCTGTACCGCGGATTACTCGATCCCACGGAGGCCTTTCTCACCTGCCTTGATTGGGAGAAGCAGGATGGGCTCATACCCGCTGCCGTTCAGGATGAAGCCGGACGTCTCCGCATGGTGGCCTGGCAGAATCGCGAGAGCCTGCGCCAGTCGCTGACGGAAGCCAAAGGCATCTATTGGTCACGCAGTCGCAGCGAGCTTTGGGAGAAGGGAAAGAGCAGCGGAAATCGTCAGCAACTGCTGCGAGTTGAAACCGATTGCGACCGTGATACGTTGCGCTTTGTCATCAACCAGACCGGATCCGCCTGCCACACTGGCGCCGCGACCTGTTTCGGCATGGCGGATTTCGCCCTCACGGATCTGGAAACCTCGATTCAAGAGCGTGCAGTCGCAGGATCTGAAGGCAGCTATACCGTGCGGCTCCTTCGTGAAGCCGGCTTGTTAGAAGCCAAACTCCGCGAAGAAACCGAAGAAGTGATTCAGGCGAAAACCCAAGATGAGTTGGTATGGGAATCCGCGGACCTTTTGTACTTCCTCATGGTCCGTATGAACCAAGGTGGAATTCGATTGGAACAAGTATTGCGGGAACTCGAACGACGCCATGTGACCGATACACGTAAGCCAGGAAACGCAAAGGCAATGATCGCCACCGAGAAAACGTAACTCGCGAATGAAGCTTAATTATGGATTCTTCGGTGCCACCGCTTTTATCAGCTTTTATCGGTGTCCATCGGTGTTCATCGGTGGCCAAAAAATCCTTTTGTTTTTGCTTGGTGACAGCCTCTGAGAAAAGAAAAAGATATTTGCCACCGATGAACACCGATGGACACCGATAAAAAAAGTTCTCCACATTCACGTTTATCTTTCTTCACGTCCTTCGCGAGCAAATATATCTCCCTGCCTCCGAGGCATTGACCAAAAGCGTTTTTACTCAGCTAAGGAATTTTTCAAAGGACTCTTCATGCCAACCAACGCAAGCTTTCTGAAACGAATTTCTCCACAAGAAGCACTCACCCGCGCGACCCGGCCCTTGCCGCCGATTCCTCCGGAAGTGCCGGAAATTCTGGCGGATATCCGTATCCGTGGCAGCGAGGCCGTCACGGACTGGGCGCGTCGCCTGGATAGTTTCAGTGGCAAGACCTTTGAAGTTTCACGCGCCCGCATGGACGCCGCGGTGGCCGAACTTAGCCCAACGCTGCGGAACCATTTGGAAGAAGCCATTCGACGCGTGAAAGCCTTCAGTGAAATTCAGAAAAGCTGCTTCCGGGATTTGGAAGTCATTCAAGATGGCGTTTGCCTGGGGCAACGCGTCGTGCCCGTGCA
>JAUYES010000199.1 GCA_030691225.1 Holophaga sp.
ATAGCGAAGGTGAAGAGGGAAAGTTCTATGCCTTCACACCCACGGAAATCGAAGCGGTGCTGGGGCCGGAAGATTCAGCGCTTTTCTGTGATGCCTTTGGGGTTACGGCTCGGGGAAATTTTGAGCATGGGAAATCGGTGCTGCATCGGTTCTCATCCCTCGATCTTGCGGAGCGCTTGGGGATCTCCCAGGAGGTCTTGGATCATCGCCTAAACAAGCTGCGTCGCCGCATGACTGAGGCGCGGAACCGCCGGGTGCGCCCAGGCAAGGACGATAAGGTGTTGGCCAGTTGGAATGGTTTGGCACTTTCGGCCTTGGCCAAGGGCTACCAGGTTCTTGGAGATGAGCGATACCTTCAGGCTGCCGAGGCCTGTGCTGAATTCCTGCATGGAGTTCTTTGGAAGAACGCAACGCTTTTTCGGGCCTACCGCGCCGGTACGGCCCATGTTGCGGGCTTTCTGGAAGACTACGGTGCCGTGGCGGATGGGCTTGTGGATTTGTACGAAGCGGGCTTTGAAGTGCGCTGGCTGCGCTGGGCCGAAGAGCTGGCCGATGGTTTGCTTTCACGCTTTGAAGATGACCGTGAGGGTGGTTTCTACTTCACCGAAGCCGATCAGCCCGATTTGATCTTGCGGCATAAGGGTGGATGGGACGGGGCGCTACCCTCGGGCACGACCCTCGCCTGCCGGGCCCTGCTTCGTCTTTCCCGGCATTTGGATCGCGCGGATTTTCGCGTTGCCGTCGAACGGGCTCTAGCGACTTCGGGTTTGGCCCAAGGGCCACGCGCTTTTTTGGCGATGCTTGCGGTGGTGGATGATCTGTTGCGCGAACCCATGGAATTGGTGGTGGCTGGAGAAAAGCTGGATCCTCGCACTCAGGTTCTGTTGGCGGTGGCCCGAAAAGTCTACTGCCCAGGCATGGTTCTTTCCCTGGTGGAAGCAGACCCTTCGTTGCCTTTGCACGCTGGGCGAGAGCCATTCCTGGGGGAACCAGCGGCCTATTTGTGTCGGTCTAACGCTTGCTTACCGCCCATCACCGATGCCAGCCTTTTAGAAAGACAACTTATGGCGGCAGATTTGTCCTCTTGATGGGTTAGTTGCACCGATTAACTTTGCCTTTGAGTCGGCATCATCGCCCTCTTCACCAAGCTGGGGCCATAAACCTACGAGCCCCATCCGCAGTGGTGGATTTCCGGAACCACTACTTGCGCGACAAAAACCTGGGCACCCCATGCGGGTGCCCTTTTTTTGCTATTTTCTGGCCAGGTGGGTTGGTCTCGCGAGGCGGACCTTTTGTTTATGTACATTGTTGATTCGGTGTCTCGCGGGTAATCTTTTTAATTGTATTTCTTTGCAATCTCAACTTTTCACTAGGAGACCAGGATGTTTCATGAACCTGCCCAAAAAAGCGGGAAAGACCCCGCTACTCCCTACAAGACCCGGATCGGGATGTGGATGTTTTTGGTCTACGCCCTTATCTATGTCGGCTTTGTGGCGATCAATCTGATCAGCCCAGTCCTGATGGAGGCCGAGGTTTTTTGGGGCCTCAACCTGGCCGTGGTGTACGGATTTTTTCTGATTGTCTTCGCCCTTGTCCTCGCCATGGTCTACAGCCACATGTGCGGGAAGAAGGAAGCCGAACTCGCCGCCAACCCCACCGAAGAGGCAAAGTAACATGGCGATCGTTATTTTTCTCACCTTCGTCGCCTTCGTTCTTGGGCTCTCCTTCTACTACGGTGCCAAGACCAAATCCGCCAGCGGCTACTACGCCGCCGGGGGCAATATTCATTGGGGTGTGAATGGCATCGCCTTCGCGGGCGATTATCTTTCAGCGGCCTCCTTCCTGGGCATCTGCGGCATGATCGCCACCAGTGGCTACGATGGTTTCCTATATTCCATCGGTTACCTGGCGGGCTGGATGGTGGCGCTCTTCGTAGTGGCCGAACCCATGAAACGCATGGGCAAGTACACCTTCACCGATGCGGTGGATGCCAAGTTTAATTCCAGGAGCATCAAGCTCATGGCGGCGATCAGCACGCTGATCGTTTCTGTTTGCTATTTGATCCCCCAAATGGTGGGTGCCGGTGTGCTAGTGCAGCCTCTGCTGGGTCTCCCCCATGAGATGGGTGTGATCATTGTGGGCACCGTGGTGATCATCATCGTGGCCACAGCCGGTATGACTTCCACCACCTATGTGCAGTTCCTCAAGGGTGGGTTGCTCATCATCTTCTCTCTCATCGTCACCGTGGCCGTGCTGGTTCGTGGCCTCTCAACGCGCCCCGATCAGGGCGGCAAGGTGCCCTTCCACGTTTATGCCGAATTGGTCACGACGACCGTGGATGGCAAGGTCATTCCCGCTGATACCGCTTTCACGGTCAGCGAAACCAAGGTCGTGAAAGATCAAACCTTTGTCAAACTCACCAAGGAAGGCAAAGCTTCCTGGTGGAAGAACAGCGAACGGGATGGTAAGCCTGTCCTGCAGGAATGCCAGTGGGAATCCCAGGTTTCTGGGCAGCCCAAGGTCGTGAATGGTGAAGCTGGCGGCAAGTTGCGCAATGTCGGATCGCTCCGCGCCATCAGCGGTGATGCCAGTCCCGAAGCCAAGACCGGTGGCGTTGGACCCTTTGAATTCCTTTCCAAGATCGGCGCCAAGGACACCAAGGTCGATCTTTGGAAGATCACCAAATTCAAGGATGCCAGTGGTGCCGATGTCTCTGTGCACTACTCCTACACGACCAGCGGCAACAAAATTCTACGTCCCGGTGCGAAGTTCAAGATCGAAGGCACCTGGCTCGAACGAATCGATTTCATCAGCCTGATGCTGGCGCTCTTCCTCGGCACGGCCGCGCTGCCCCACATCCTGATCCGTTATTACACCGTGTCCAGTCCTGCTGCCGCCCGCAAATCCACCATCGTGGCCATTGCTGCCATCGGCTTCTTCTACATCCTGACTCTGTATATGGGCTTGGGCGCCATGGTCAACAGCGTGATCAATCCCACGGAAAACAACATGTCCGCACCGCTCTTGGCGCAGACTTTTGGCACCTTCCTGTTTGCCGTGATCTCGGCCATCGCCTTCGCGACGGTATTGGGCACAGTGGCGGGACTCATCGTGGCCTCCTCGGGGGCCGTGGCTCACGATCTGATGGACCGCTTCATGAACATCAAGATGGACGAGAAGCAGAAGGTCAAGGCTGGGCGTATTGCGGCTTTGGTCGTCGGCGTCATTGCGATCATGCTGGGCATCATCTTCAAGGGCCAGAACGTTAGTTTCCTCGTGGGCCTTGCCTTTGCGGTGGCTGCCAGTGCTAACCTTCCGGCGATTGTCATGTTGCTCTTCTGGAAGCGCACCACCGCCAAGGGCGTTGCTTCTTCCATTGGTGTGGGCGTCGTCAGTTCCCTAACGCTTATTGCGCTCTCCCCCAGCATCTTCAAGCAATTCGGCTTGGACCCGGCCAGTGCGCCGGTGCCCTTCGATAATCCGGGCATCGTCTCTATCCCCCTCAGTTTCATTGTGCTGGTGGTGGTTTCCTTGCTGACCGAGAAGAAAGAACATCTCGAGCACTAAGCCCTAACTGGTAGAAACAAAGGCGGCGCCTCCAACCTTTTTGGAGGCGCCGTTTTCTCGTTTGGCCCAAAATGTTTCCATGGACACCAGTATCCGAGTGAATCTGCACTGCCATTCGGATCTTAGCGATGGCCAGTTGAGCCCTGAAGTCTTGGCCGATCGCTTGGCACAGTCCGGTGTGCGGGTGGCTGCCCTTACCGATCACGACACCATCGCGGGTTACGCACGCTTCCGAGATGCCCTGGCTCGGCATGGCGTGGGTTGCATTGCGGGCGTGGAACTGAGC
>JAUYES010000200.1 GCA_030691225.1 Holophaga sp.
CCTCAGTCTCAGCATCTGCTTTGCATTGATAACTGCACCCCAGCCATGATTCCCCAGGCACCCGCGCCGCCCCCGGCCGATGCACTGCCCAAGCCCAGCTACATCGAAACCCTGAGCCCTCCCATCCTGAACCTCGATCTCGAACCGGAAAAACGCCGCCTCGGACCTAGTCCTTCGCGCCCCTGATGACCCCTTGAGGGTCGGCCTTTCCATCGATTCGAGGACACTATGCGACTTCCCCTTTGTGGGGCGCTGCTCTGCCTGCAGGCATTGCAGGCAGCGGCCCAGACGCCCATCACCTACGACATCATCCAGGCCAAAGCCCGACCGGCCCCGGAACAATGGCGCACCGAGAGCCTACTCGCCGAACACCACCTCCGCCTTCAGGAAAGCCGTGGTTTTCTGCGAGAAGGCCCCACCCTTTCCTTTCAGGCTGGCCCAAGACGCAGCCCCAGCGCACCGGGCAGCACCGATAAGGGCTTCGAGGTGGATCTGCCCCTCTTCCTGTCACCCCGGCTGCGCCAAGACCTCGAAACCAGCCTCGGCAAGGCGCATCCAATGCTCAAGGAGGCCGCCCAGCGTGAGGGTGCGTTGCGGTTGCGCAGGGCCTACCTAGATGCCTGGCTGGCTACGCGCCTGCTTACGTTGCGGGAGACGGATCGCGCCACCGTGGCGGGCTGGCTCAAGGTAGCCAAGGCTCGCGTCGAAGCCGGGGCCGACCCCGCCTTTCAGGTGGCCTTGGTTGAAGGCGAGAGTCTAAAGGTGCAGTTGGAATGGAACGAAGCCCAGCTTCAGGCCCTGCAAGCCTGGAGCGCCCTGGTGGCCCTGACCGAAGTGCCCGAGAAGGCCACGCCCTTGGCGGATCCAGGCCCATTGCCAGCGCGACCTGCCATGGACCTTGACCAGCAATTTAAGGAGAGTCCACTGCGCAAGGCCCTGGTGGCTCAAGCCGAATTGGAGGCGCGCAGCCTTCGCTTACAGGAAGCTCAGAGCCTGAGCCGCTGGAGCCTCCGGGGCAGCCATGCCCAGGAAGGCGACGAAAAAGTCACGCGAATCGGCATGGCCGTGCGCCTACCGAGGCCCGGTGAGAGCGAAGCCATTCGCCGCAGCACCGAAGCCCAGCTGCGCGTAAGGCAAGGTGAGGCCCGCCAGGCCCTGGCCGATCTTGAAGCTCGTTGCCAGGGTGTCTTTACCCAATTGCAAAACGCTGGCAGTTCGGACAAGGTTCCCGACTTCACGCAGGCCCTTGGGGCCGTTAGCCTGCGCCTAGAGGAAGGCCGTGAGCGCCCCTCGGAAGCGCTTCCGATTCGCCGCCAGTTGCTGGAGGCCCAGATGGCTTCCCTCCGACAGATCTACACCCAGCACCTGCTTCTTGCCGAACTCCAAACTTTGCTGCCCGAGGTAAAACCATGAACCGCCTGGTGATGATTCTTCCCCTGCTCCTTGTGCTTCTCGCGGGACAGGGCTGCGCCAAGAAATCCGCCCCCGAGCATATCGATCCGCACGCAGGCCATGACCACGCTGCAGCGGAATCCGAAGGCCCCGGAATTCATCTGGAGGGCATCCGTGGCCTAGGGCTGGCCAAGGTGCCGGAACCGCGCCTCGAAGGCCGCTGGGTGCCCGGCGAAGCGATCGGCGACGAAGCCGCTCAGGCGCTGCTCAGCAGCCCCGTGAAGGGCATTGTCAGCCAAGTGCTGGCCATCCCAGGCCAAAACCGCCCAGCGGGCGCAACCCTTGTGGTGATTCAGAGCCCCGAATTGGCCCAGCTTAAGGCTGCATGGATCGCCTCCAAGGCCAAGCTGGATCGGATTCAACTGGATCTGGCGCGCGAAGACCGGCTCTTTCAAGCAGGAGCGGGAGCCCGTCGCGACCTCGAAGCCATTCAGGGCGAATCGGCCACCGCCAAGGCCGAAGAAGAGGCCTCACGCCTTAGCCTGGAGGCCGTGGGCCTGAAGCCCGGCGAAGCGGGTGCCAATTACCTGTTGAAGGCCCCTGCCCCCGGATCGGTCGTGACCTGGAAAGTGCAGCGGGGCCAAGGTGTCGAGGCCGGTCAGGAATTGGGCCAATTCCAGGCCGCTCAGGCCGGAGCCATTCGGGTGGAACTCTCCCAGCCGGGCCCCTTTGGCTGGAATCCAGGCGCGGAAAGCGAGGTCCGTCAGGCCAACGGTCGCACCTGGAAGGCGCGCCTCGAAAGCACCCCTTCGACCCTCACCGCTGACACTCAGCGCCTGAGCTATCGCCTGCGCTTCTTGGGCGGCGCCCTGCCCATGCCTGGCACGCCCGTCGAAGTTAAGGTGCCACTGGGCAAGGGCATCTACCTGCCTCAGGCCGCCCTGCAGCAGATGGACGGCCGTTGGGGAGTCTTTGTTGTCGAGAAGGAGCGAGCGATCTTCACCGCCGTTTCCCGCGGCATGGAAGTGAAGGATGAAGTCCTGATCGTGGATGGACTGAAACCCGGCACCACCGTCGTGACCGAGGGAGCCTATCTCCTGAAGGCTTACCAGCAGAAACGCAGCCAACCCGAAGGCGAGGGCGGCCATGTCCACTGAGTTCCAACCGGAATCCGCACCCCACCACCGCGCCCTGATCCGCCGCTGGTTTGATTGGCTCCTGCCCCGCAAGGGCTGGGTCTTCGCCCTGAGCATCGCTTGGGGTTTGGCAGGCCTCTTCACCTTCCAGAGCCTGAAACGGGATCTTTTCCCAGATATGAGCCTGCCGATGCTGAGCGTGCTCATCCAGAGCCCCGGCCGCGCCACCCCAGAATTAGAACTTTCCGTGGCCCAACCCACAGAACAAGCCTTGGGCGGCATGCCCGGCGTTAAGCGCGTTAACACGCTGGTACTGCCCGAACTGGTGCAGGTGGTCGTGACCTTCGAAGGCGACACCGACCCTTGGCGAGCTCGGCAACTCGTAGC
>JAUYES010000203.1 GCA_030691225.1 Holophaga sp.
GTCGCCACCCAACCGCACGAGCGTATCTTCTTCGCGAACCAAAGAGGACAAACGGTCGGACACGGCCACAAGAAGGAGATCGCCGACGCCGTGGCCAAGGGTGTCGTTGATCTGTTTAAAGCCATCAAGATCAAGATAAATTACGGCCATGGACCGTTTCTTCCGCCGAGCGTGAGCCATGGCCATCGACATTCGCTCTGCGAGAAGTCGCCGATTCCCCAGGCCCGTGAGCGGGTCGTTGTGAACCAAGGATTCCAGCCGCTTGCCGCGCTCCTGAGTTTCGCGGTGCAGCAGGCGCACTTCCAGCATGTTATGCACGCGCAGCAGCACTTCGTTGAGGTCGAAGGGCTTGCTGATGAAATCCTTCGCACCACACTTAAGAGCCTTCAGCTTATGAGCGGGGTGAGCCGTGAGCACCATAACGGGAAGGTAATCATCCAGTTTTAGTATTTTGAGCTCCTCCATCACCTGAAAGCCATTCATTCCAGGCATTTGAAGGTCGAGCAGAATCAGATCGAAATGATGTTCAAGATGGAGACCACAAACCGCACTGGAATTAAGCGTGCAAGTGATCGCTGTATACCCGGCATCGGTCAGAATCCGCTCAAGCAAGAGCGCATTGGCCTGCTCGTCGTCCACGATCAGAATCCTGGCGTTCCAAATGTTGGGCGAACGGACCACAGCAATCCTTCCTATAAAAAAATCAATGCGCAAGCAACCACTCGACCAAGATCGAGGCTGGCTTGCGGGGTGGAGTCATCCGTTTGAATGGCGGGTTGCCTGGAACGGAACTGAGCGTTCTTCTTAAAAATCCCTATAAAAAGTGCGCTTAATGGTTCGACCGCCTGATGTTTCTCGGGTGTCAAAACCGATGCGCAACTTAAGTTTGAAACGGCTATGAGAATTGAAACGATCCAAGGCTGCAAGAATGTCCAGCGCTTGGTGGGAGGCTCGAATTGAACGATTGGCAACTTCGTCCGTGAGCCCGATGGCGGCAAGGTGGGCGTTATCAATGGTCTCGAATCGCTCCGTATTGTGTTTCTGGCTTTCGCAATCGAAATGTGTCGAGATGTCCGTTAGCACGCCGCCTAGCACCGCACCACTGGCACCCTCTGCGAATCGGGTGAACGCCAATACGTTTGAAAAAAACACGGTAATCTCGGCGAAACCGCTCGAAATAAGTCCGGCGGTTCCTTTTGCGTCGATCGCGTGGGGATTTTCTTTCAGGTAGTCGGCGATGGATTCAGGCAGCAGGTTAAGCAGGAGCCGTTCAGAAATCTTCTGCTCGGCGGCGATACGCTCGTAAAGCTTTCGGGATTCCTGATGCAACAGGCGAACTTCAAGCATGTTGTGCACTCGAAGCAAGACCTCGGCAAGATCAAGGGGTTTGCTCAGAAAATCTTTGGCACCCACCTTGAGGGCCCGCAGTTTATGTTCGGGTTGCGCCGTGATCACCAACACTGGCAAGTAGCTGCCAGCTTCGATCTCTTTAAGGTTTTCCATGACCTGAAAACCATCCATTCCAGGCATCTGGAGATCCAGCAAGATCAGATCGTAGCGATTTAGAAGATGCAATTCACAGACCATGCCCGGGTCCATGGTGGATGAAATCGAACGGTACCCTCCGCCATGAAGCATCCGCTCCAGCAGCGAAATATTGGCCTCCAAATCGTCGACGATCAGGATTTTGGCATTCAAGATATCGGAGGCGCTGATCATTCGAACCGTACTCCCACAGCTGACTTATCTCGTTTCCCATCGGCATGTTCGAGCGCCAATTCGAGAGCGTGCATGAATTCTTTGACCATTATGGGCTTGGTAATGTACCGGTAAAATCCCGCCTCCAAACCTCGTTTGATATCCCGAGGCATGGCATTGGCACTCACGGCAATCACCGGGATATGCTCTGTGATCGGATCGGATCTTAGCAGTCGCAGTGCCTCGTATCCATCAATTCCGGGAAGATTGATGTCCATGAGAATCACGTCGGGCAGCGCTGACTTCGCCAAGGCCACTCCCTTGCTCCCGTCCACTGCGCTTAGCAATCGAATCCCCGGATGGCGCACCAGGATTTGTTCAACTAGATTGAGATTGGCAGGATTATCTTCCACGTAGAGTAGGGTTTGCAGGTGGACCCCCGCAGGCATTTTAAGGCTTGGGATGTCCAATTGACCGAGTTCATTACTAGGATGATGTGGCTCCTCGGCGGCCAGAAGCTCAAACCAGAACACGCTCCCTTCGCCAACCGTACTTTCCACGCCAATGACACCGCCCATCAATTCGACCAATTGGCGCGCAACCACAAGGCCGATTCCCGTACCCTCTTCGCTACCCGTTTCCTGTCCGAGACGGTTGAAGGCCTGAAACAATTGGGCAAGATCTTCAGAGTTCAGCCCTGCACCGTTATCCCGAACACTCACCCGGATGCGGCCAGGTTCATGTTCGCGGCATTCGACCTCCACGGCTCCATGCAATTTGTTGTACTTGATTGCATTGGACAGTAGATTTAGCAACACCTGCTTAACCCTGGTGCGATCAGCTTCCACAAAATAGGGTTGACTGAACGTGGGGAATTTCAGAGTCAGACCACGTTGCTGAGCCTGCAAATCGATCATGCTCTGACACTCGATCACCACCTGCGCCAGGGAAACCGGCTCTCGAGAAATGGGAATCTGCCTGGATTCAATCTTGGCAAGATCCAAAATCTCATTGATCAACTTCAGCAGATGCCAACCCGCCTTGAGGATTTGACTGATGCTCTCCCTTTGCCCCTGGGTGGGTGCCACGGGATCGGTCTCCATCAACTGTGCAAATCCCAAGATTGCATTGAGGGGACTCCGCAGCTCGTGACTCATGCTGGAGAGGAAATCCGATTTGGCGAGATTGGCCTTTTCTGCCACGATTCGTGCACCTTCGAGCTCTAGATTTTTTTCTTGAAGGGCGTGATCCAGGGCCTTGCGCTCGGTGATATCCCGAGCCGCCGCGAACATACCCTGTAGCTTTCGATCCCGATCATAGAAGGTGGTTGCATTGTAGGAAACCACCGTTTCCCGTCCATCAAGGGCTCGGGCGGTAAGTTCAAAATTCGTTATCTTGCGCTCACTCAGCACCAACCGAATGCTCGTTTCGGCTCGATCCGGATCGGTAAAACACCCCTTGAATGGTGCGCCGATCAATTCATCGCGGGTACGACCGGTGAGCTGTTCCATCTGCTTGTTGACATCGGTTATGTTGCCCGATGGGTCGGAAGTCATCAGCGCATCCATGTTGGCTTCAAACAATGAGCGCGTGTAGAACTGATAATCACGCAAACGCTGAGCAAGAATTTCTTGCTCAGCTTCGATCTGTTTCCTGGCCGTGTTATCCGTTCCAATCAGCAGATAACCAATAATGCCTTCGTCCTCATCCCGCAAAGCGGTCACCGACACCATGGCCGGGAAGCGGCTGCCATCCTTGCGGATGTAGGTGAGTTCATAAATATCCTCAATGCCACGTGAAGCCTTAAAGACTAATGCCTCGAAGCCGGGCGCAATGGGCGTGGTCAGTTCAATGCTCAATTCCTTGGCACGAAGAATGACTTCCTGGGGATC
>JAUYES010000213.1 GCA_030691225.1 Holophaga sp.
TAGTTCCACGAAACAGCCAAAGGGTGTTTCATCCAGGCAGGCCACCAGGTCCGGGCGTTCCAAGAGCGCCCGGGTCTTCTCCATGCGCATGACCGGTGCGAACCCCAAGGCCTCGAGAATGCGCTCCAAGGCCGCAGGGTCGGCAATCAGCGTTTCCACTTCGGGTCGAATCTTCAGCATGGCATCGGGAATCTTGGATCCTTTCCAGGTCAGCCACGCCAAACCGGCATAGCGGCGCACCCGCAGCGCGCAACCCTGGTCGAAAAGTTCGTGCCCACGATCCCAGAGCACGCTGCATTCGGGCTGGGCCGAAACCTTGAGCACGAAGCCCAGGCTTTCCAGCCGCGACTGCAGGCCCTCGAGGGTCGGCACCTTCAATTTCACTTCGGTTTCGATGTCTTTGTGATCTTCCATGATGCAGTTCCCCTGATTCACATCATCATGAGCTACTGAGTCGACTCCCGTGATCCCGAAACGCTACCTCATCGCCACTCTGTTCATCGCCGCCATGCTGGTGCTGTTGGCCGTGGTGCAGGCGCCCCGTTCCAGGGAAAAAGGCGGAGTAGTGAGTGCGGCGGCACCCACCGCCATGAGCATGGAAAGTTTCGAGACCCTGGCCGAATACCACCTGCAAGATGGCTGGGCGCCACGGTTTCAGGGCACTCGCGATCCTGATCAAACCGATCCCTGGCCCTATGCAGGCGGCTTTGAAACTCCCTGGGAACCCGCTTCGCCCTTCATGGGCGATCAAGGTTTCGCCATGAACGGGCCCACGGGTCGCGGTGAAATTCTGATGTGGCGCGGCCTCGAATGGCGCCGGTATCGCTTCGATGCACCCGTTTGTTCGGCACGGTTGGATCCCATCCGAGGGAATCGGCTACTGGTGACCTTAGCGCTGGGCAAGGACCATTTCGAAACCCGCTTGATGGAAGTGCCCGAAGGACGCGTGCTTTGGTCATCCAAAAGCGGTCCCTGGAGCCGCTTTAGCTGGGATGGGAAGGCCATTCTCATTGGCCTGCCATCTCCCACGTTGGAATCGGGTTGGTTATTGACTGCGCTTCCCCTGGACAGCGACCTTCCCCCGCAGACTCTGGCCCCCTGGGACGAACCTGGACTGCCGACCCCACCCAAGGGTAGTCTCATC
>JAUYES010000215.1 GCA_030691225.1 Holophaga sp.
ACCGAGGCGGGGTGCGCCAGGAGGGCTACCCGGAGGCCCTCCAGAGGCTTGCGTCGTTCTGGTTCTTCCAGCAGGCGGTCGAGTCCGGTCTTCATGTCAGTCCCTGAACCGAGGCGCATCCACCCGCAGGGTGAAAGCGAAAGGGTGGTGGAAGTCGGGGCACCCAGGTGGGTGCTGGAGCGCCCAGTAAGAGAATCCGCCATCCTTATGTTCGAGCACCGCGGAAAGCCCCAGGCACAGGGGCCCAACCGGTTCAGTCCCATCCAGTTGAGTGATGGCGTGAAGTTCAAGGCGACCACGCTGGACATCCACCACGATGTGGGGATCCCTGCATAGGTCGGAGGAACCCCCTTCCCGATAACGCTCGAAAGCGTAAGCAGCCCAGGCGGTGCTAGGGGAAAAATTTAGCTCGCGGTAGGCTTGGGTGCCTTCCCAGGCCAGGAAGGCCTCGAAGCAGCTGTGTTTCCAGAGCCCATCGGTGAACACCGGAGTCCCCTGGGTGGGTATGACCAGCTGGTCTAGGTCCCCAACCAACGTGAAGTCGAAGGCCAGAATGCCATCGTTGAGAAGGCTGACCCGAGCCTGAAGGCTGCGCACCACCGGGCAGGGCGTGTCGGGATGACAGCGGAGGTCTGCGAGCTGGGGGGTGCTTGAAGGAAGAAGGTGCAAAAGAACTCCCATAGCCGCGCCGCCGGACCGGAACGCCGCCACCGCTATCCTATCGGATCCACTTTGGATCGAGGTTTTTCCAGGATGATTCTCTTCCGGGGATCCTTTGCGGTGCTGATGGCAAAAATGGAGATGCTGTTCTCGCCTTTGGCAGAGGGATGGTTCCGGTGACAATCGGAGACAATGTGAGCCGGTCCACCTTGCGCATCCTTTTAGGAGCGACATGCACCCCATCCACTTCTGCATCGGGCCTTTCGAGGTCGGCACCTCTGGGTTGTGGCTGATTCTGTTGGTTCCGGCAAAGGTAGGTCGTGGAAGCATGAGCCAGCGGAGTCAAGGGCTGTGATCGAGGGACTGAGAGGGCTTCGGATCTGGTGCACGGTGGTTGTCCTTTCCGCGGCGCTCCTGGGCGGCTCACCGGCTTGGGGAGATGGATATGATGCGATCCCGGGCCGAGTGCGGGTTCTGCCGGTAGCTTTCGTCCCTAGGGACCAGTCCCCTCCAGAGCCGGTAGAGACGAAACTCTTCCTGCAGCACGTCGACCTAGCCCGAAGGCGATTCCGGGAGATGCTTCACGGCGATACGTTCGAGATTGCAGGGGAAGGTCGTCTCAAGGTTGTTCATGGGCGGAAGACGCTCGACCACTATCGCCGCGCCCGGGAACGGGGGGCTCCCGACATGGTCGCGGAACTCCTGGCCGAGTTCGGGCTGACGCGGTTCTCGAACCCCTACGTTTTTTGCATCCTGGTTATGAACGCTAGGGACAGCTTTCCGGAAGGGGGCGGTCGGCCGATCAACGGGGGCGTGAACCTGGGGGGCGGGATGATGTACATCGCCTCCTTCGAGCTCAAGCGCAACGCGCATTTCCAGACCACGCTTCAGCATGAGTTGGGTCACGGCTTTGGGCTGCCGCATGTCGACGTCTACGGCTATCCGATGCAGGAGACCGATTCAATCATGTCCTATAACCCGGCCCATCACGGCCGGGGTCTTCAACCGAGTCCGACGCCGGGAACGCTGATCCCTGAGGACCGCCGGGCCCTAGCGCTGAATAATCGCGTTTTTGTGAACACGACCTTTCGCCCCGCCCGCGATATTCCCAGCGGCGGCCGGATTTCGCCAAGGATCGTTCCCCTCGGACCGATGACGTTGCCGGGACACCCGGACTTCTATCCGACCGTCTGGACGGATGGGGGCGAATACCTGGAGAGCCGGGCGGTGAACGTTATTCAGGGCGAAATCAAGCCGAGCTCTGGGCCCGGTATCACCTACGATCCGGGCAACATGTGGCATTCGAAACCGCTTCCCGGTGGGAAGGCGACGGTGGAAATCGCGTTCCCCTTTCCCATCGATGCTGACGAATTGGTGATCCACACCCAGCACAGCGGGCTTTACCACGAGGTCTCCGCCATGAAGTTGGAGAGTCTCGACGAGGCCGGTACCCCTGCGGTACTGGCCGACCAGCAGGTGGATTCTACCGATGAGATCGTTACCTTCAGGCCGACCCGGAATCGCAGGTGGCGCCTCACGTTGCACACCGGCAGAACTTCGATGATTGTTTTGCGGGGCCTGGAATTCAGAAGATCGGGAAAGCCGATCGTTCCCCGTTTGATCCCCCATCCTCTCGAAGATGTGCCCAACAGGTGACTCATTGGTGGAATGCTTTGCCTCTTAGGCCTAGCCCCGTCCCTTCGGTCGCAGCTTGCGTTGGATCATGGCTGTCAGTTCTTCAACTTCATTCACGCGAAGCAATTTCACGATCGCGAAATAGCCGAGTGCTGCCACTGCCATGAGGGGGAAGAGCCGCACTCCGGTGCCGCGAAAGCCATGGAAGGTGAACACATCGACCATCCGTCCACCCCAGTAGGCCACCATGCCAAGGCCGAGGGCGCCGAGGCCAAAGAGGAACCAGCCTGTGAAAATTCGACGGTAGGGCAGTTGCCCCAGGCGGTGCCGCAGTCGCCATTCCAGGAAGAAGAGGCCCACCAGGGCTGCCATGCCATTGGCCAGGGCCATGCCACGGGTATCGAGCGATTTCATCAGGAGCAACGAAAAAAGGATATTGCACCCGACTTGCAGCAAGGCGGCTTGGGCCGGGCTACGGTAATCCTTTAGGGCATTGAGGGCCTGATTGGAAATGCGCACCGTGGCGATGAAGAGGATACCCGCCGCCTGGAAGGGCAGGGTGGACGCCAACCAGTGCGTGGCT
>JAUYES010000223.1 GCA_030691225.1 Holophaga sp.
GCGATTTCGATTCCCATGCGGGAAGCTCTGGTCGTGAACAATATCCAGGTTTTCCCATTCGTAGCCGGGGAACTCCGGCAGGTCATCCAGGCCTGGCAAAGCGGTGAATTGGAAAACGAGAGCTATCGAATGCCCGGATGCCACCGACAAGGTCGGCGCCAGCGATTCGGGACCACGCACCAGGAGGGCATCATGCCAGACAGAGACGGTAAGGGAAGTGGGAACGCAGGTGGCCGTGGCCAAGGCCATGGCAAAGGGCGAGGTGGTGAGCGGGGCGGCGGTGGTCAGACGCACGGCCCTATAGGCGGTGTGGGCACCGTTGCCGACAGTTGCCTATGTCCCAAATGTGGCGCCCGGGCGAACCACGAGCCGGGGGTGCCTTGCATTCAGAAAGCGTGCCCCACCTGCGGCACCCACATGATCCGGGGATGACCCCCAACCACAAGGAGAAGTTATGCCAAGACTCAACGGAACCGGCCCCATGGGCATGGGCGCCATGACAGGACGGGCCCAGGGGCGATGCACGGGCACCGCGCTTTCAGAAGAAATGACCTCGGGACGCAGCTGCGGCATGGGCCAAGGACGGGGCTCTGGCGGTGGCCGCCGAGGAATCCATGCAGGTGGCCGTGCCCTTGCCATGAGATCCGACCGACAGGGCCAGGAGTCATCCCTCCTGGAAGCCCAACTCAAGGCCCTCCAGGAACGGCTGGCGAAACTCGAAGCCGAGCGCGGAGACATGTGAACCGGGCATGAAGACCACCCTCGACTGTGTTCCCTGCCTCATTCGCCAGGCGATTGAAGCCTCCAGGCTGGTCGCGCTGGAGCCTTGCCTACAGGAATGCTTTGTGCGGGATGTCTTGCGCTGGGCAAGTGAGATGGACCTGAATGGACCTCCACCGCAGCTGGCCCAGCACATCCAGCGTCACCTGCGGGAGCTGTCCCGGGTGGAGGATCCCTACCGCGCCCTGAAGGACCAGCAGAATCATCTGGTCCTGAGGCTCTTGCCGGAGTTGCAAGCTAGGCTGAATGCCGCACCAGATCCCCTGGGCCTGGCGGTACGCTTGGCTATCGCAGGTAACGTAATCGATCTGGGGGTTAAGGCCGACCTGGAGGAGTCCGAGGTGCGCCGGGCCCTCGAAGAGGCCCTGACAGAAACCTTCGTGGGCGACCTGGAGGCCTTCCGGCAGGCCCTTGCCGAGGCTCGGAGCATCCTCTACCTGGCGGACAACGCCGGAGAAATCGCCCTGGACCGCCTCCTCATCGCACAAATCGGCCCAGACCGGGTGACCCTCGCCGTGCGAGGTGGCCCGGTCCTCAATGACGCCACCCGCAGCGATGCTCAGACCGTGGGCCTCGAGGGTTGGGTCAGACTCATCGACAACGGCTCGGATGCACCAGGCACCCTGCTGGAGGACTGCAGTGAGGCCTTCCGCGACCAGTTTCGTCGGGCCGATCTCATCCTGGCCAAAGGTCAAGGGAACTTTGAAACCCTCAGCCTGGCGAAGGGCAACCTGTTCTTTCTGTTCAAGGCCAAATGCGCCGTCATCGCCAGCCATGCGGGAGTCCCCCTGGGAGCCCATGTGCTGGTACGCACCGTCGCAACACACCCCGAACTCTATGGAGTCGAAGCATGACGCCGAACCGCCTCCACCACGTCTACGGCCCTGTGCCCTCGCGCCGCCTGGGAAGATCCCTTGGCGTGGATCTCGTCCCCTTCAAGACCTGCACCTACGATTGTGTCTACTGCCAACTGGGGCGCACCACCCGCCTGACCCTCGAACGACAGCCCTATGTCCCCGTAGATGCCCTCCTCGCCGAGATCAAGGCCAGCCTGGCCAGTGGCTCTGCCCCTGATTACATTGGCCTGGCGGGTTCTGGGGAACCGACTTTGCACAGCGGCATCGGAGAGCTGATTCAGGGGATCAAGGCCATCACCTCCATTCCCATTGCGGTACTCACCAATGGCTCGTTGCTCTGGATGCCCGAGGTCCGCCACGCCCTGATGCAGGCCGATCTCGTGCTGCCCTCCCTGGACGCGGGCGATCCCGAGACGTTCCAGAAGGTCAATCGCCCCCAGGATCAACTGTGCTTCGCGCAGATAGCGGAGGGCCTCGCCATCTTCACCCGGGACTTTCCGGGCGAAGTGTGGCTGGAGGTATTTCTGCTGGCTGGCATCAATGACAATCCCGCCAGCATCGCCAACCTGGCCGACCTTGCGCGGAAGATCCGCCCCGCCCGAGTCCAACTGAATACCGTCACCCGTCCCCCCGTCGAAAGCCTAGCCCGCGCCCTTGCACCAGAGCGTCTCCAGGAACTGCTGAGCGCCTTCCCGGGGCGGGTGGAAATCATCTGCGACGGTGCAGCGGAAGCAATCCCGACAGAGACTCTGAGAATCGAGGACGCACAAATTCTCGCCCTCCTGGGGAGACGCCCCTGCACCCCCCGAGATGTCGCCTGCGGCCTGGGCCTTCACGAATTGGAAACCCTTAAGCATCTCGATCGCCTGGTAGCCGCAGGCACGGTGGGCATCGTCGAGACAGGGGGACGAAGCTATTACACCCTGGCCACCCCCATCTCAGGAGGGCAAGCATGATGGGCGCCTACGTTGCCAGACTGCGTGCCTCGGCCGGTTCCCAGTGCCTGTTCCTGCCGGGTGTGCGAGCCATCATCCTCAACCAGCGCAATGCCGTCCTGCTCCAGCGCAGGACTGACACAGGTTGCTGGGGCCTGCCCGGCGGCTCCCTGGAACTGGAGGACACCGCCCTGGAGGCCCTCCGCCGCGAGATCAAAGAGGAAACCGGTCTCGACATCCAACACGCTGAACCCATGGCCATCTACTCCGGTCCCAGCCAGAGATTCAGCTACCCCAATGGCGATGAGGTCCAGCCCTTTGCCCTCGCCTTCATCGTGCGGGAGTGGTCAGGGATGCCTAGGGCAGATGGTGAGGAGGGCTCGGAAGTGTGCTTCTGGCCTCTGGATCTGCTGCCCCAGGACCTCTTCCCGCTCCATGCCCAAACCCTGGCGGACTACCGGAAATACACCGGCCGATTCTTGATCGGCTGATCGCCCGGCACGACCCAACCCCTTGGAGCCCCACCATGACCGCCGTTTTGATGATCACCTTCTGCCTGCTGGGTTCCATCTGCTCCGTGGGCCTCGCGGCCCTGCTGCTGCTGGCCAAGGACCATCGGTTGCGCAAGCTGACCTCTTGCCTGATCCCCTATGCAATTGGCACCCTCCTGGGGGCCGCCTTCTTCGGCATGATCCCCCATGCGTTGAATCAGCTACCCAGCACCACCGTATTGCCCACGGTACTGGGCGGCATCATCCTCTTCTTCCTCCTCGAGAAGGTGGCCCTGTGGCGCCACTGTCATGAGGAAGTCTGCGAGACCCACACCCGGGCTGGAGAGATGATCCTCATCGGCGATTCCATCCACAACTTTGTGGATGGCGTGGCCATCGCCGTAGCCTTCTCCGGATCCATTCCCCTGGGCATCGCCACCTCCCTAGCCGTCATTGCCCACGAAGTACCCCAAGAAATCGGCGATTTCGCGGTCCTTCTGGAAAGCGGCTACACCCGCAGAAAAGCGCTCTGGTACAACGCCCTGTCAAGTCTTGCAGCCCTCCCGGGAGCCCTGCTCACCTACTACCTCCTGCCCTTCATCAGGCCCCTGGTTCCCTATCTCCTCTCCATCTCCGCAGCGAGTTTCATCTACATCGCGTTGGCTGATCTCGTGCCGGGGCGACGCCGGATCGGCGGGTGGAAGAACCTTCTCGTAGAGCTTGGTTTCATTCTGCTCGGGATCGGAACCATCGTCTTCTTTCACGCCCACCGCGCCTGAATGCGGTTGTTTTCACGGAGTCTAGAATGCAAAACGCAGATGTCGTTGTTGTCGGTGGCAGTGCTGCCGGAGTCACGGCAGCACTGACTGCCAAGCGCCACTATCCGGGAAAGCGGGTACTCCTCGTTCGAATGGAAGAGAAAGTCCTCATTCCCTGCGGGATCCCCTACATCTTTGGCACGGTGGGAACCCCCGAAAAGAACCTGATCCCCGATGCAATCCTGGAAAAGGGGCAAGTGGAGCGACTGATCGCTGAGGCCACAAGTATCGATCGTGAGAAGAAGATCCTCCACACCAGCCAGGGCGAGGTCGGTTTCGAGAAACTCATCCTGGCGACCGGTTCTCTGCCCTCGAAGCCCCCCATTCCAGGTGCGGACAAGGCTGGCGTCTTCACCATCGTGAAGGATGTGGCTCAGATCAAGAAGCTGCAGATGGAGCTCCGGGATGCCAAGGATGTGGTCATCATCGGCGGTGGCTTCATCGGCATCGAGTTCGCCGACGAAATCATGAAGGGCGGGGGCAAGACCATCACCATCGTAGAGATCGCACCCCATTGCCTGAGCCTCTCCTACGACGAAGAGTTTTGCATCGAGGCCGAAGATGCCCTGCGGAGCCGCGGTATCCAGATCCGGGCCAACACCAAGGTGACCGGCATCCACGGCGCTGAGCGCGCGGAAGGCGTGACTCTGTCGGACGGGCAGACTCTCAAGGCCGACATCGTGCTGCTGGGTACAGGTGCAACGCCCAACGTCAAGCTCGCCCAGAAGGCAGGCCTGCGTATCGGCTATACCGGTGCCATTGTGGTGGACCGCACCATGCGGACTTCGGATCCCGCCATCTACGCCTGCGGCGATTGTGCCAAGAAGATCTCCTTTTTTGGCGGTCGCCCCTCCAAGCTGATGTTGGCCTCCATTGCCACGCTGGAAGCCCGCATCGCCGGTGCCAATCTGTTCGGCATCACTCGGGAAAACCCGGGAACAGTCGGCGTCTGGTCCACGGCGATTGGAGAACTGGCCCTGGGCACCGCAGGTCTCACCGAAACCGTGGCCAAGGCGGATGGCTACGACGTGGTGACAACCCTGGTGGAAGGTCCCAACCGCCACCCTGGCTGCATGCCGGGAGCCACCAACATGAAGGTCAAGCTGATCTTTGAGCACAACTCCGGTGTACTGCTGGGCGGTCAAGTTCAGGGCAGCAGTGCCGCCGGTGAAATGCTCAACGTCATCGCCGCTTGCGTGCAAATGCGCATGACCGCCGAAACCATAGCCATGTTTCAGATGGGCACGCACCCTGCCCTCACGGCCTCGCCTGTGGTCTACCCCCTGACCACCGCCGCCGAGTTGGCGATCACCCAGATCCGCAACAAGGGATGAAGCCAGCAATCCAAAAGGAGAGATCAGCCATGAAAGAGAGTTCGTGCGGTTCCTGCCAGGACACAACCTGTTCAGCCTCCCACCGCCAGCAGGACGAGAATGATTCGGAATTCCAGGATCGCCGCAAGCTCCAGTCCCGCCTTTGCCGCATCCGTCACAAAGTCGTCGTGATGTCGGGCAAGGGCGGCGTCGGCAAGAGCACGGTGGCCGTGAATCTGGCCGTGGCGCTCATGCTGGCAGGCAAACGAGTGGGCCTACTGGATGTGGACATCCACGGCCCCAGCGTGCCCACCATGCTGGGTCTGGAGAACGAGACGGTCCAGAGCTCCGAAGACGAGTTGCTGCCGGTCGAACTGGGCGACCTGAAGGTGATGTCCATCGGGTTCCTGCTGAAGCACCAGGACGATGCCGTGATCTGGCGAGGACCGCGCAAGATGAGCGTCATCAAGCAGTTTCTCAAGGACGTGGCCTGGGGGGATCTCGATTACCTGATCATCGATTCCCCTCCCGGCACCGGCGATGAGCCTCTGTCGGTTTGCCAGTTGATCGATACCCTGGACGGCGCCGTGATTGTCACTACCCCGCAGAAAGTGGCCGCAGTGGATGTGCGAAAGTCCATCACCTTCTGCCGCCAGCTCCACGTTCCCATCCTGGGCGTAGTGGAGAACATGAGCGGCTTCGCCTGCCCCAAGTGTGGCGAAATGACCCCGATCTTCCGATCCAACGGCGGAAAGAGCCTGGCCGTAGAAATGGGCGTGCCCTTTCTGGGGAAGATCCCTCTGGATCCTCAGATCGGGGAAGCCGGGGATGCGGGCCACGCCTACCTGCACCACTTCGCAGATACACCCACCGCTGCCGCCATGCGAGCCATCATCCAGCCCATCCTCGAGCTGGATAACATTCCAAGCCATCGGTAAGTGATCGCATCCGGAACCATGCCGAGTCCCCTCGCCGGGACGCAACGTGATCACGCGCCCAGAGCACCAGGCCGCAGCCACCGCCCTTCATCTGCGCGCCCTCGGGGCCGTGCCGATCTCGCTTCCCTTGATCGCCCTAGCTTCGCCTCCGAACCCAGCTCAGGTGGCAGAGACTGTGCAAGGTCTAGCGGACTACGATCTCGTTGCCTTGACCAGCGCCAACGCGGCCCGATTCTTCCTGGAGACCCTGCTGGGCCAGGGGCATGATGCCAGCCACCTCAGGGCAAACCGGATCGCGGCCATCGGCAAAGGCACAGCCTCCACCCTGGAACAAGCCGGGGTCTACGCCGCGATCATCCCCGTGATCTTTGTGGGTGAGGCCCTAACCCAGGCCATTCTGGATTACACCATCCTCCAGAACTTGCTCCCCCAGCGGGCCCCCCCGAGTGCTTATCCTCGGCCTGAAGCGCCGCAACTCGCTTGGCCAATCTGCTGGGTTCGCGGGCCATTTCATTGCTGCAGGGCGACACCGTGGCCAACATCGGCCCCGTCACCACGGCAGCCCTGGAGAATCGTAGGCTGGCTGTGCAAGTGACGGCGACCGGACAGACGCTGGATGGAGTCATCTCTGCCCTGGAGGCCCACCATCGTCAAGAACACGCCGATCACTACGGCCAGCGAAGGCCCGTCGCGAATAGGTCCGTATCCCGGTCGTAGGGACCCCCTGATTCAGTGATGGCTCTTCAAGATGATGCGCACCATCTTCAGGTTGATAACTGCGAAGCGGAACATCTGCCAGAGGATGCAGGTTCGCAGGAAGCGAGTGAAACCCGTGGGCTGCGTCGCAAAGGAAGCTTGTACTTTTCTTGCTTGTTCGAAGGGGGTTGTTTCGATTGCCATGCCTTACTCCGGAATCAGGAACCAGAAGGGATGCATCTTGGCTTTGTAGATAAAAAGATGGTGCAGCAGAATCTTGATCCAATGCCCTGCCAAGCCAATCTCGCCAAACGTATGACGGAGATACCGACCATGCTCGGGATAGCGTTCGAAATCAGGCACGATGGGAAAAACCGTGATGGCTGCAGCCGTTCCGCGGAAGGGATTGGCTCCCGCCGAAGCCACGCAGGCAGCTCCCATTTCCGCCATGGAGGCCGCATAACGGGGTTCCTTGGCCCCTTGAATCATGCCGACGATGCTGCGCGCCACTCCAGAAACTCCAGGTCGGCTCGACCCTTTTCCAATCCAGTCACATGGGCCTGGGTGACCCAGCGAAGTCCCCGCTCAGCAAAGAGGGATTCCGTAAAAATGCTGCTCGGGGTTACATAGCCACCCCTTCGGATATGAATCCCCCCCATGCCAAAGTCACCCATCTCGTATTCATTGCTCAAGTAGGTGATTTCAGCCTTGTCCCGCACGCCCCGCGCGCGCAGCTCAAATTCGAGATTCACAATGTATTCAAAAGCCGCCCCCTGGCAGGTGCAGGTGCCATGACCCGTTCCCACCAGGAATCGCTGGTGCTCACCTCGCTTCATCCGCTCCACAGCCTCGTCCAGAGCTCGGGAAGCCTCTTCCGCATGCGGTGCCGTGCAGACAGAAAGGCTATGCCCCTTCGGACCCAAACCGGGCGTCGCCTCAAAGGCCAACTTTGACCCGGTGGCATTGACCAGGAAGTCATAGGGAACCTTAAGCGCTTCCCCCTCGTGCCCCTCCCGAGTGGATTCGGCTTCCAGGAAGGGCTTAAGATCTTCGCCATGACCTTCGGGATGAAGAACAGTGGCCCGAGCCTGATGAAAGGTAATGCCTTCCCGCTCATAGATGGGGAGTAGGGGAAATAGCACCTGGGAAGGCTTCAGCAACCCAACTCCGACCCAGATGTTTGACGGGATCCAGTTGTAGTCAGGGCGCGGAGAGACGACGATGACTTCCGCCTGGTCGCCCAACCACTTCTTCAGAAAAGAGGCACTGGTATGGCCTGCCACACCAGCCCCAGGACAACGACGCGAGGTCGAGACATGGAACCCCCTTTGGCAGCTTTAATAGAGCATCAGCTCAGAATGACACCCTGATGAGTTCCGCTACGAAAACCTTCCGGATGGAAAAAGCGAATGAACAAGAATTCGATTGATTCGCTGATATCAATCATCATTTGCGATCTTTTCACTCAGATCAGGGAAGAACCTTTTTTGTGCAATTCACCCAAAAGAGCGGATTATCGAACCTTCCTAGAAGCTAATGAGGGTCTGCACACTTCCTGTCCACATCTTGAACTGGGACTCACGCTGCCCCCAGCCCAGATCCACCCGAATCGCAAAGCGCTTTGAGAACGGGATGTGACTTGTCGTGGTCAAAATGAATTCGTTCAGGCTTGGATAAACGATTCCGGTCGAGGTGGCAGTGGTCGATGCCCCGGTTCCTCCGGAACCTGGTCCATGGCCCCATCCACCTCCAGTTCTACTACCCCCGTAATAGCCCGTGATCGTGGAATTGCTGCCACCGGGTTGGAGTGAATCAAGAATTCCCTGGCCCCACCCCACTCGCACGCTATGCCAGCGGCTTAGATTGCGGGCACCCCACCGAAGGTTCAATAGATACCCGGTGTCAGAATCCTGCTCAGGAAGGTATCGCATCTGCTGGACACGGGCCGAGGCACTCCAAACCTCACCAACCCAGCCAGGACCAGCCTGAAACAGCGTTGTGGTGGAACCACCCCGGAAACGGCTCCACGCTCCTTCTACCCCAAACTCCCAAGGACCAGAAACCCCCAAGGTTAGATCTACATCTCCCCTAAAACTGGGAACGAAATCCGCACCGGTTCCAGCGCTGAGGCTAGCCCAAATGCCACTGTTTTCACCAAAGGCGTGGTCTTTAGCAACGGTGAACTGGGTTCCCTTTCCCTCTGGACGCTGGGTCCCCACAACCGAAAAGCTCCAAGGGCCGCGGTCATCGTGAAACCAGTCACCCGTGAGAACCCAACCCTTCCAAGAGCCGGTGGCATCCGAGTACCGGTCGATGAAAGCTCCGAGCCCCACCCGAGCGGTGGGGCGTTCAGGAGCCTCCTCCGCACCCAGAGCAACGGAGACCAATAGGAGCGGCAAAACGAGATAGCGCATGGAACCCCTCCAAGGCAGTGGATAAAGCCTTGCGGAGGAAAGCGCTTTCGCCTCTTTCCTCCGCAATCCTCATTTAAAATTCAACGTCCCCGACCTTTCCGAGCGCCTTGGCTAGCCCCGCGACTGCCAGTGCCTGAACAGGTGCCCGTTCCGGTCCCGTCCCGCTTGCGGAGCTGAGCTCCGGTGCCAGTACCCGTAGCATTGCCGGTGCCCGTGCCATCCCGTTTGCGAAGCTGGGCCTTTGTGCCCGTCCCCGTTCCAGTCCCGTCCTGTTTCCGGACTTGGTCGCGCTTAGGGGTGTCAGTGCTCTGGGCTGCCAGGGGCAACGCCAAGATGAGAGCGGTGAGGAGAGCGGTAATCTTCATAAGAACCTCCAGGAGATGGTGCGGTTCCTTCCGCACACCCATTAGTCCCGGGTCTTAGGCCAAGGTTGCCTTTTAGCGCCGAGAGACAGATCTCGAGGGCCAAAAGACAGAATTTTGGGCCGGATTCGCTTCATCGCCGTGGATGCCATGCCGAGAGTGGCACCCTCAAGCAGCATCAGCCTCGGCCAAGGAATATTCCTTCGTTAGGATCCTTCCCAAATCCTACAGCAGGGGAAATCTGCAACGGCATCTTGAACTAATTCCAATATGATGACGGTGATCAAAATGACCGCTCTGAATCTGGGATAACGGCTACCGCTATTTCTTGGTCGGGCAGGTACTGTGGCCCAACAGTGTATAGAGCGGGCAAAAGCTCATCACCGCCGTTAGAAGAGGCACAAGCCCAATGAGGCCAAGGTACCTGGCATTCCCATCCAGGAAATAGAACAGGCTAAGCAGGCCAAGGCCCACCAATATCCGAATCACCTTATCGACTGAGCCCACGTTTGCGTTCATAGCACCCTCCGAAAACGGATGAAGTGCATCAAGATACACCCGTGGTTGCCTCGGCCAGTCAAATCTTCATAAAACTTCAACAAGTCTATACGTCCTTCGTAAAATGCAATCCGATGGTCGACAGCAAAGCTTCCACGGTGCTCTCATCGGATGTCACGCCCACACAAAGGCCATGCTTTTCAGCCGAAGCTGTCGTTATCGGTCCAATGCTGGCAACAAGCAGGTTATGCAAAAGTTCTATCGAACGCGAACCAAGGAGTTCAACTAAGCCCTTAACCGAGCTCGACGACGTTAGCATCACACAGTCGATGGTCTGCGCTTCGAGCCTTGAAATGAGCTCGATTCGCCGCGCCATGGGTGCGAGACGCGTTTCATAGACAGGAACGATATCTACGATGCAACCCGCGTTGCGAAGAATTTCAGGAAGTATTTCACGAGCCACCAGGGCACGCAGGATAAGCACGCGGGGGCAACGATGCGAACGCAGAGCTTGGATCATCGGATCTTCAAGAATGGCTTGCCCGAAAGCCTCCCCCACAAACTCATGAGGAACGATGTCGGCGCAAAGCCCCTTGTTGGCCAAGGCAGCCGCCGTGCCACTCCCGATCGCACCTATCCGGGTTTGACGAAAGACGCCTACATCGTGGCCCTGGGCCTCGATTTCTGCAAAGAAACAGGTGACCGCGTTTTCACTGGTGAATGCAACGAGATCGTACTCAGCAAGCTTACAAACCGTTCCAGCAACTTGAGCAGGATCGGGGGGCTCAGTAATGACAATGGTGGGCAGTTCGATGGGGTGTCCCCCAAGGCGTTTCACCATCTCGGCGGTGGCGGCACCCTGGCTTGCCGGGCGGGTAATGAGGATT
Organism: Holophaga sp.; assembly: GCA_030691225.1. Taxonomy (GTDB): domain Bacteria; phylum Acidobacteriota; class Holophagae; order Holophagales; family Holophagaceae; genus JAYREN01. The sequence continues at coordinate 10,990 of JAUYES010000223.1, forward strand.
CGTTTTCCGAGCAAAGGCTTGGACACGATGAAGCTCATGAGGTGACACTCTCGGTTCCTCGGGCAGACGAAACAATCTGTATATCTATAACTGGGGTCCCATCCTCCAGCCCTGGCCCCTGCACTTGCATGATTCCCCCTTGCCTGCCGATCACCCTTACGAGCGTGATCCGGATTGGACTTAAGGGGTGAAGGATAGAAGAGGTCGAAGACCCGAAAGTCATTGCTACCGTTTTTCCCATTGGGGGGCGGCATTCCAGATCCGGATCGATGTGGTAGGTCAGAAGCCGCGCGGTGACTCCAGCTTTAATGGCTTCTAATTCATCACTGAACCTTGGAAAAACTTCAATGACCCATCTTTCTGGCACCGAAGGATTCGGAAAGAGCTTAGCCCCCTGACGATGGGGAGTATGTACCACACCGATCGGATGCACGGTAAAGGCCACTCCCAGATCAGTGAGCGACTCTCCACCGTGGTTCACAGGCAACATATTCAACCCTTCTCTATTCCTTCCTGGGACCTGGCTCTTCAAAGCCAGTGATCATGGCGCGCAGAAGACTGAAGGGCGTTTTCCCCGTGGTGGCGAGGTAAATGTGCCCGATCAGGAAAGCCAGGAAGAGATAGGAACCAAGGGTGTGAGCAGGACCTAGGACGGTCAATCCACCCACTTTTTGAAAGGTCGAGGGCCACCGGGTGACTCCCCACATCAGCAGACCCGTGAGAATTTGATAGGGAAGCAGAATGTTAAGCAGAGACAGATAGGTGCCATCCTCGTCTTTCAAAAAGATCGAGGGGTGGGCGAGCCTAGGAGAAGGTTGTTTCCCTTGGGTATCAGCGATTACCGGCAAAGAGCTGAACAGCAGCGCAAGAATCAGCCAATTCCCGGACAAACGCTCGATCTCGCCCATCCTCACCCGGAGGGGCATTCTCGCAAAAATCATGATGGATCTCCCTACTTCATTTCCGTTATTTCAAAATTTGGAATCAGCGCTTCACAGCCCCTTGAAGGGCTCTGACGAGATTGTCGAAAAGACCGCTGTATGACTTCTCGCCTTGGAGGCTCTCAATCGAGGAAGAAACTTCGATGACCTTCAGGCCTGACTGCTCCTTGAAAGCCGCGACATATTCCGGAGGCGTGTTGGGGTCCACCAGAATGATGCTGGCCTTCATCTGCTTCACATAATCAAGCAACAGCTTTGGCGTGGGCAATTGTCCTGGTGTGGCTTTGCAAACCACAAATTTGGGCCCACCCATGCTTGAAAAATTTTGCCACCCACATTGGGCACTGAAAATTCGCAATCCATTTAGTGGTTTTAACGCAAGCCTCCAGCGCGCAATATCACGCCCAAGAGTCTTAATAAATGCCGTGGCGTTCGCATGGAAATAAGCCTGCTTGTCGGGAAGCAGCTTGCCCAATCCCGTGGCCACGTTCCGGGCAATCACCGAGCCATTCTCTGGATTGAGCCAGAAGAAAGGGTCGCCCGCTGAATATAGCGGGTCCGCATACCCTTCACAGGTGGTGAACGGAACATTGGTTCTGAATGTTCCAGGCGAAACGTTTATCCAGTGTGGACCCGCATGCTTTGAAGGCTTTCCGGCTGATACGGGTTCCTTTGTTTCGGCCAGCACGGCATTGATGGCCTCGGATTCTCTAAAGAACCCTGTCCACACGATCGTGTCTACTTTGTGCAAGCGGGCCTTTGATGTGGGCTCAACCGCCAAATCTTTCCGAAGGATACAGCCTTTGAAGAGGCTGAAGGAATCCACCTGGTTGCCGCCCACGACTTTAACGATGGCTTCCACATCTGCTTCTGCCACGGCCACTGAAAGGCGTTTACCTTCGGCGTCCCTTGCTCCGGCGACCAGACTTCCTGCTGCGAACAGCGCAAGGCACGCTCGCATCGTGCGTTTTAGACCATAACTTGTCATCGTTCACCTCCGATAATTAGTTCTTTTGAATTCGCTCCTGGAATCTGAAAGCGGGCCTCGCCCAAGGCTCCGCAAGCGAAAGCGGCGATCACCTCGACAGGGGTTCCTGCAATGCCCGAAAGCACTTGGATCCCCCTGGACTTCAAGTTCATTTCCAGAGGCTTTCCAATGGCTCCGCAAAGCAGCCAATCCGTACCCATGGCTTGGAGGCGTGCGGCCTTTTCTCCGGGCTCCAGTGGCTTGCATTTCCGGTCGGCAATCTTTCGGAATCCCTCCTCGTCCAACCGCCAGAACGTGACTCGGTGGCAGAAATCAAAGGTGGGCGCGACCCGATCCTGGAATGTAGGTATAGCCACCAGCATGAACCCTCCAAAGGGCTTTAATGCAATTCGGCAGCCAAAAAACAAATTCTACAAACAATGGATTTACTTAAATAAATTTATCTCAAAACAGAATATAGATGCATTTTGCACCATGCATAAATTGCAAAAACACTGCAAAAAGCAGTTGTTATGCCCATACCAATCCGGCGAGGGCCCTCGATCATCCCCGCTTCAACTTTCGCCAAAGGGTGGTCTTGTTGATGCCGAGTTCCCGCGCCGTAGCGCTTTGATTGCCCCCATGCCGCTCCAAGGCCGCTTGAATAAGACAGCGCTCCATCCCCCGAAGATCTTGGCCAGAAGGTAGCTCCGTCCGGGCACCCAGGCTCTCGTTCAGCGACAAGGGCAAACATTCCGGCCGAATCAACGAGTGACGGCAAAGCACGCAGGCATGTTCCACCGCATTTTCCAGTTCACGAATATTTCCGGGCCAGGAATATCGCAACAGGCGCTCCATGGCTTCAGGAAGGAACCCGCGCACACTTTTGCCGTGCAAACCATTCTGCTTTTCCACAAAACGATGCGCCAATGCAGGGATATCCTCCGGACGATCCCGAAGCGGGGGTATTGCAATTTGCATTACATTGAGGCGGTAGTAGAGATCCTCACGAAAACGCCCCGCTTCCATTTCAGCCCGTAAGTTCTTGTGGGTTGCAGCCACAAAACGAATATTGGCTTTCACGGCTTCGTTGGAGCCCAGAGGCTCGTAGGTGCGTTCTTGCAGCACTCGGAGCAAGCGTACCTGCAAGGCTGAGGAGATATCTCCGATCTCATCCAAAAACAAGGTCCCGCCTTCGGCGGCGGCGATGCGACCCTTGCGGTCCTTTTTCGCATCCGTAAATGCACCCGCCTTGTGCCCAAAAAGCTCCGCCTCCAGGAGGGTATCCGGCAGGGCCCCGCAATTCACCGTGACCATGGGCTTCCGTGCCCTTGGGCTCAACTGATGAAGCGCGCGCGCCATGAGCTCCTTGCCCGTGCCACTCTCCCCCAAAATGAGCACCGTGCTGTTGCTTTCAGCGAGGAGAGGCAACAACTTAAAGACTTCCTGCATTCGGTGGTTAGCCGAGGTCATGTCCTGAAATGTTGCCCGCCCCTCTACGGCCTTGCGCAATTCTTCCACTAGGGTGAGGTCTCGAAATGTCTCAACTCCGCCGACAATCTCTCCATCGGCATTTCTCAGCAACGCAGTGCTCACACTGATCGGAACTCGGTGGCCGGAAGCCGTGAGAATGTTCACCTGCTTGTTAACAATCGGCATTCCACTCGCAAGGGTCTCCTTGAGCGCACACTCCCCTTCGCAGATATCGGCCCTGAAAACCTCACAGCAAGGCTGGGCCATGGCCTCAGCCGCTGGCACGCCGGTAATCTCCGCCGCAGCTCGGTTAAACGAAGTCACCCTAAACATCGAATCGACGGTAAACACACCATCGTTAATGGAATCCAGGATAGTTCGAAGGTCCGAGGGCGGCCCAGGTGAGGCCGCGCCTGGGATTTTTTTAGAATTCCGACCCACACATCACCTCGGGATTGCATTATGCACCACCCGCAGTATTGCTGATACGACAGGGACCAATAGACATTGGGTGCCCGAGCAGGCCTGCCAGGATGGATTTGCGACCCCTGCGGCATCCAACGATTCAAAGGAGGTTTCATGACAGGTACCGAGCATTTTGATCAAGCCGCAACCTGGGATCTTGCCGACCGGCGTGTGTTACTGGCCCATGCCGCGGCGGAAGCCATTGCGGCCCGGGTGCCCCTTTCCAAAGAACTCACCGTTCTGGATTTCGGCTGCGGAACTGGGCTGGTGACGCTCGAACTGGCG
>JAUYES010000225.1 GCA_030691225.1 Holophaga sp.
CAAGGAAAACCGGTTGGGTGATTACCTGGGGGCCAATGGCGGGTTCGGGCTTCATTTCGGTGGACACCTGGATATCAATTTCAATGCCCACCATCAGCTGCGACTGCATGGCACAATCCATGGTTTTGCCAGCGACGAGCAGGATATCTATTCCAGCGATGGGTATTACGACGGCACTTTGCAGAACGGTTTTGGGGTGGCTCAAGCCGGGGGTGACTATGTCTATAACCTGGTTTCACCCTCCAAGGGGCTGTATTTCCTGGCGGGCGTGAACCTCAATAAGGTGACGCTCACCGCGAAATACTCCTATTTTGAAGATCAGGAAATCTCCCAATCTGGCCGCGTGGGGTTTAGGGTTGGCGCTGGGTATACCTTCAATCGCGTATTCAGTCTGGAAGGGCAAATCAATAGCATTTCGGTTGAAGCCAATGGCCGGGATGGGCTGGGCTATAGCGATATCTCCTGGATGTCGGTATCTGCGGTCTTCCGTTTCGGCAGACCCTAGGGCTTGAGGCCTCGATGACATTGATTCCGGAAGCGCCCAGTCGCTGTGCCCTGACCGGTATCCACTTTCGCTGGAGTGTTCCCGGTGGGCTGCCTTCGGAGGCGTTGGCCCCTTGGGCGGTGTTTTTTCTGAATGGCATCGGGTTGGATCTCGAAGGCTTCCAGGATGCACTCGAGGCACCGGGCTTGGCTTCGTCCAAATTCCTATACCGACATGGCTACCATGTGGCCTTGACGGTGCCAGGCTTCGAGGATCTCAAAGACCGGGTGCCAGGTTCCGTTTTGTCGATGGCCGATCAGGGGTGTCAAGTTGCTGCTTTCATGGAGCACTTTTTGGCCGAACACCCGGCTCAAAAGATAATTCTGTACGGCTTTTCTTTTGGCAGTGATCTGGCTGTGGACGTGCTGTTGAATTTGGGGACTCGATTCCCTTTGGTGCGCGTGATCCTTGCCGAAATGAATGTCAACAGCCACTCCTGCTTTATCACCAGCCGCATCACCTCATCCTTCACTGCGGCTAAACGCCAGGGCCCAACGCGCAATCAGGAAGCCTACAAGGGGTTCGTTTCTCTGGTCGTCAAGGCGAATGTGGAAGGGCGCATCAGCGCCAGCCTCATGCAGGAAATGGCCTTCTACTTTCGGACCATCGCTCGCAAGGACTGGGATCAGCTCGCTCAAAGCGCCGAGGAGGCCTCCGAAAATCCTGAGATTCGAGTGGCGCGGTTATTGGGTGCGACGGTTGATTTCCCAGACACCCAGTTCGAATTGGTTTTTTCGGATGTTCAGGATCTCCGCATTTTTCAGCGCCGCCTGGAAACCTGGGGCGGCAAGCTGGGAAAGATTCGGGTTTTTGATTCAACGAGTCACGAGCATTTTCATCACATGCGCCCCGCTGGAGTCGTGGAAAACCTAGGCGGCTGGCTTCAATGCGTGGCGGAAAGTCCGCGCGATTCCTCTTGAAATTAGGCTAGGTTTTCCAGCGCCGGGGATCGGGTTCGCTGATTCCCAATTGATCCAGCACCCGCGTGGCAAAGGCGTCGAAGAGATCCTCCAGGGATTTTGGACCGTAGTAGAAGCCCGGCATCAAGGGCATGACGATGGCACCGGCATCGTGGACTCGTAGCATGTTTTCGAGATGGATGCGGTTGAGGGGGGTTTCCCGCAGACAGAGCACCAAGGGGCGTCGCTCCTTCAAGCAAACATCGGCCGCCCGGGATACCAGGGTTTCGCTGGTACCGGAAGCGATCCGGCTCAAGGCCCCCGCACTGCAGGGGATGAGCACCATGCCGTCCTGGCGATGGCTGCCGCTGCTGATGGAGGCGCCCAGGTCCTTTTCGTTTTGGATCCGGATCTTGGAGCTGATAGCCGATATTTCCTTATCGGTCATCCCGCATTCATCGGCCAGGCAGCGGCGGCCCGTGGCGGAAAACAGCACTGTTATGACCTCGACCTCGGCGCTGGTCGCGAGACGTTTAAGCACCGCCACTCCAAATCCGGAGCCGGAGGCACCCGTAATCGCGAGAGTCAATCGTTTACCCATGGATACCCAATCAGGGGAGGTCGAGGAACTTGAGACCAACTTGGGTGATATTGCCGGCACCGAAGGTGATCAGCAAATCGCCCGGTTGGACCAGACCGTGGAGGAAGGCGGGAAGGTCATCGACCTTGGGGCAGTAATGAGCTTCCCGCTGTCCGTGGGCCAGGATGTTGTCCACCACGGTGCGTCCGGTCAGGCCCGGAATGGGAGGTTCGCTGGCCGCATAGATATCGGTGATGACCACCACATCGGCATTGAAGAAGGCTTGGCCGAATTCTTCGAGCAGGGCCTGGGTGCGGGTGTAGCGGTGAGGCTGAAAGGCGGCCACGATGCGGCGATCAGGGAAGCCTTTTCGGGCGGCTTCCAGAGTGGCGGCGATTTCCGTGGGGTGATGGCCGTAGTCGTCGATGACGGTCACGCCATTGCGCTCGCCTCGACGGCTAAAGCGCCGGTCGGCACCCGTGAAACTGGCGAGGCTGGCATGGATGATCTCGTGCTGGATGTTCATTTCCAGGGCCACGCCGATGGCCGCGAGTGCGTTCAGCACCATGTGATGGCCCGGCACGCCCAGGGAGAACTCGCCCAATTCTTCGCCAAAGGCCCGCACCTTGAAATGGGTGCGGAAAGCATCGGGGCGGATATCGTAGGCGCGGATATCGACCTGGGGATTGGTGCCGTAGGTATGGATCTGACGCTTGAGGCGGGGCCGAATGGCGGCGACGTTGGGGCAGTCCATGCAGGCGAACACGCTGCCATAGAAGGGGATCTTGTTACCGAAGGTGACGAAGGCTTCCTTGATTTCGTCCAGGTCCGCGTAGTAGTCCAGATGCTCCCGGTCGATATTCGTGATGACCGAAATGGTGGGGCTGAGCATCAGGAAGCTGCCATCGCTTTCATCGGCTTCGGCCACTAGATAGGGACCTTTCCCGAGTTTGGCGTTGCTCCCGATGGTTCCTAGCTTGCCGCCCACCACGATGGTGGGATCGATGCCGCCTTGGCTCAGCACCTGGGCGATCATGCTGGTTGTGGTGGTCTTGCCATGGGAACCCGCCACGGCGATGCCATATTTCATGCGCATCAGCTCGGCCAGCATCTCGCCCCGGGGGATGACGGGGACCTTGGCCGCATGGGCGGCCACCACTTCGGGGTTATCTCCGCGCACCGCGCTGGAAATTACGACCACTTGAGCGCCTTGGATGCACTTTGCATCATGCCCGATCTGGATTCCCACCCCCAGAGTCGCCAGTCGCTGGGTGGTGGGGCTTTCCTTGATATCGGAACCGCTTACCTTATATCCGAGGTTCACCAGAACCTCGGCGATGCCGGACATACCGATTCCACCAATACCTACAAAATGAATCTGTTGGATCTTGCCAAACACGCGAAAGCCCTCCAAGTGAGGTTTTCAGTGTATCCGGGGCAGTCATGGGCCTGGCAGGTTCACCATCCAAATGGGGCGATTTGAAAGTTGGCATGAGCCCTGCCTATTTGTCTGCATAACTCACTACAACCCTCAAGGAGGCAGCATGTTTATGCACAGTTTCTCTCTACTCTCCGTTGGCCGAAAGCTGGGCAGCGTCGCCTTGGGTCTCGCCTCCATCGGGCTGGGATTCTCCTTTGCTCAGGATCGTGGGCGTGTGGTTCCATCCACTCTTCCACCAGAGTCATC
>JAUYES010000226.1 GCA_030691225.1 Holophaga sp.
TAAGGAAATCGACTTTCTGGGTGGGGTCGCCTGCCTTCTGGAGCGCGAGGAGCGTCCCTGGGGATTGGGGCAGGGCACGATCAATGAAGATATCCTTGGGGTCCAGCTTGAACGACCAGATCTCTCGAAACTGGTTTTGGGCATCCCGCTTCTTGAGGCGGACTTTTACGGGGCTGGTTGGCTCAGGAAAGCGCAGGGATTCCGAAAAACTCCGGGCGGATTGCTGGGCTTCACCGGTGCTTTCCCATTCGCCGTAAATGCTGCAAAAGCCGCGAGAATAAAGGACTTGGCCGCTGGCTTGGTCAACGACATCGAAAAAATATTTTCCGAGATTCGAGGTATCAAGATTTTTGGAAGGATGACCTGGCCAAGGCAAGGGTTCCTGCACGGTGCGATCCAAGCTGAACTGTTCCGCAGTCGCCGTGCCGGTGTGGAAGTAATCCACACGCAGGGTGCGCGGCGGTGCCGCCCAGAGGGCGGTTGCCAGGAAAAGGGTGGCGAGAATCGGATGCGGTTTCATGGAAACAGGATAGCGGCTTGGGGACTGAGTCTGAGGGTGTCAGAATGAACCTTCGGAGAACCCAATGCTCACGCCCAAGCAACGCCAATTCCTCAAAGCTGAGGCCCATCACCTGTCCCCGGTTGTGCATATCGGCAAGGCGGGGGTGACGGATGCCCTCGCTCAGGAGCTCAACATCATGATCGAGAGCCTTGAACTCATGAAACTAAAGCTGAACCAGAACACCTTTGAAGATGCTAATACCGTGATTGAAACCCTTATGCGCAAGGTGGATGGCCTTCAGCACGTCTGGACCATCGGTCATACCCTGCTCGTGTTCCGTCCGAGTCGAAATAAACCTACGCGTTTTTCTTTACCTTAATCGGAAGCCTCCGATAAGCCTCTTGAGGGGGCGCAGTGCCATACCTATCCTGGTTTCATAACGATGTGATCCAGCGCTATGCACTGGAGAAGGATTGCACTTTAGGGCGCGATCCCGAAGAGAGCGATCTGAGTTTTCCCGCCGAGGCTAGCATCTCCCGTCGTCATGCTCACTTCTCCAGGATCGGGGAAACGTGGTGGGTCAAGGATCACGCCTCTAAAAATGGAACAATTCTCAATGGGTTCCCCCTCAGCAAACCCACTGGGAATTCGCTGATGGATGGGGACGAAATTCGAGTGGGTGATCTTTCGCTCCACTTCACCGCGGGGTTTCCTGGTCTTGATCCGGATCTGTTTATTGAGCGGGTGAAGGATCTGTTTTCGGAAGTTCAACCGGAGCCTACCCAGGCACTGATTCTTGTTCGTGGCCTGGAATTGCTGCACCGTTCCACAGAAGTCCTTCTGATGGAAAGCTCTTCAGCTTCGCTGATTGAAAGCCTACTCAGCGAGGCCCTGAAACTGCTTTCGGGTGAACGTGGTTTCGTGGTCATGGTCTCCCCGGATGGGGGGTGGAAAACGGTTCAGCGAATTGGTGATGTGGGCGATCAGGTTGGTCTTTCCCACTCTGTGCTCCGGTATGTCACCGCCCACCGTACGGCCGTTCTCTCCAATGCACCCATGCAGGATCCACGCTTTGGTGGGGATAGCCTTTTGGAAATGCATCGTGGGGCCTTGATCTGCGCCCCCATGGAAATCGAAGGGGAAGTCAAGGGACTGCTTTATCTGGATCGAGTCAATGAGGGTCGTCCCTTCACGCGATTCGATCTTGCCCTGGTGCAAGCCTTCGTCAAGCAGGGCACGGTGGCGCTTCGGCACGCCCAATTGGCACAACAAGCCTTGGGTCAAGCGGAGGTTCAGGGGGAAATCCTTCGATTGCGCTTCTTAAACGAACGCATTGTGACGCGCACCGGTGAAATTTTGGCAACCATGGGTTCGTCCCTGCGGTGGTTGCAAAGCTATGGCGAGCGGGTACACGGTGAATATTCGGTGCTTCTGCGACATGAGGTTTCGCGACTTCAATACTTGGTAGATGCTGCTACCCAGGAAATGCTGCTGGAGACACCTCAGGAGAATGCTAGCGCCTCCACGCTTGAGGCACTTCAAGGCATCTTGGAGCCCTTTTGGCAAAGCCTGCTGAAAATTCGGGGAGCGGAATTGGCCCTCGAACCGGTGCCTCCAGGCACCATCTGGATGGCAGGGGCTTTGGCGTCTCAGGCAGTGGCTGGACTCGTGGAGCCCATGCTGCTTGGCGTTGCCGAATCCCAGCGCATTCATGGCCAGTGGAATGAAGAAGGCGGGAATTGGGTAATGAACTTAGCCTTTCCACCCGAATCCCACGGTCCAGCGCCGGATCCCTGGACGATGCGCAGTCTGCAAATGACAGGCATCGTTTGGCGGTGGGCCGACCAGGTTCTTTCCGTGGTTTTCCCTCGAGGCATTGAATCCGTTCCTGAGCCTCAGGCTCTTCCCTTATTGGGGCTGGTCACGGAAGAACTTGTATTGATGGGACTCTTTCACACCATTGCCGAATCGGGCCAATTGGCGATTTTCCCTTTGGAAGAGGAACCACCCCTTCCGCCACTTCCCCATTTCCGATACTTGGTCATCGATGCCCTGGGCGTGGCGAACCCCGCGCAGTGCATTCAGGCGTATCGTCACCATCCCAATTTCTCCACCGTGCCCATCCTGGTTGTCAGGGCACCGGAAGATCTTTTTGCCACGCTCTTGGCCGCAGGGGCCACGGATTGGCTTCCGGAAGGGTTCCGCTGGGAGACACTGCAGCATCGCCTGCAGGTGCTCAAGGGGCACGATGAACTGCAGCGAAAGGCGCTTGCGGCAGAACGGCTCGACTCCTTCCGTCAGATGGCGGGAACGCTCAAACACGAGATCAATAATCCGCTGGCCATCATTTCCATCCAGGTCGAATTGCTCGAGCGTAAATACCCCGATGAAACCAAATTTGTGAAGATCGCGGAAATGGTCGAGCGAATCCGAGGCTTGATGGATGTGCTGCAAAAGATGCGCGAAGCCCCCATCGAGAGCTACCCGGATGGCACCAGTATTTTGAAGCTGAGCTAAAAAAACACGCAATCGGTGAGAAATCACCGATTGCGTGGCCTTAATGCTAGGGCATTTGACAAGAACTCGCCGTGGCCGCTGGCAAGTAGCAGTTGCGAACGTAGTCCATCACCATGCGGTCGGCGTTGAAACGCCAGGCCAGAGTGCGGATGCTGCGCTTCACACGGTGCATCCATTGGCGAGGCACGCCCTGGGCATCCCGCTCGTAGTACATCGGCACGATGACATTTTCGAGCAGGGAAAGCAGATCTTCAAAATCGCGCTCATCTTGGATGTCTTGATTCGAGTGAATCTCGCCGTTGCCGATGGCGAAACCGTTTTCACCGTCATAGGCCTCGGCCCACCAACCATCCAGAACCGAAATATGCAGACCGCCGTTGGCTACCACCTTCATTCCGCTGGTGCCGCAGGCTTCCAAGGGGCGCTGCGGATTATTGAGCCAAGCGTCGACGCCTTGGTACAGGTTGCGCCCCACATGAATATTGTAATTTTCGACAAAGGCCACGCGATTGCGGAAGCGTGGATCCTCGGTGAATTGTCCGACCCGCTGAATCAGAGCCTTTCCAGGGCCGTCGGCAGGATGGGCGCGCCCAGCGAAAAGCAGATTGACGGGGCGTTGGGGATTGTTGATGAGGGCGGCGATGCGATCCAGGTTGCGGAAGAGCAGATCTGGCCGTTTGTAGGGCACAAAGCGTCGGGCAAAACCAATGGTCAGAGCATCGGGATCCAGGGGGGGCGGCATGACAATGGGCAGGCCGTTGCGTTCGTGAAGGCGATTACTCCGATCTCGGGCCAAGCGGATCAGACGGGCCTTGAGAACTTGCTTGATCTCCCAGAGTTCCGCGCTATCCATGCTCTCGATTTTGGTCCACATATCAGGGCGCACGATGCCATCCAGCCAGTTGGTGCCGAGGTGCGTTTGGAAGAGCTGGTTGAGCTCAGAAGAGAGCCAGGTATGGGTGTGCACCCCATTGGTGATGTGACCGATGGGAACATTCTCTTCTTTGAGATCGGGCCACAGGCAATTCCACATGGCTCGCGAAACATTGCCATGCAGGGCACTCACGGCGTTGGCGGTGCGGGATTGCTTGAGCGCCAACACCGTGGGCATGAAGGGAGCACCGTGATCGTTGGGATTCACGCGGCCAAAGGCCATGACATCTTCCAAGGGTAGGCGCAGGCCCTCGGCCAGGGAGCGCAGGTGTTCGGCGGCGAGGTCCGCTGGGAAGCGATCATGGCCTGCATCCACTGGCG
>JAUYES010000229.1 GCA_030691225.1 Holophaga sp.
AAGGGCGGTGAGCCAATTGGAAAGGGTGAAAATGCTTGCCGCGCGCCTGTTCCGCGACAGATGGGTTGTTGCATATGTGCTTCTGCGCCTAGCTCTCGCTGGCATTTTCATCGCTGCCAGCGCGGACAAGATCCTGCACCCGCAGGACTTCGCCGCAGTTGTTCGGGACTACCGAATCCTGCCACCCGACCTGGTCAATCTGACGGCTATTGTCTTGCCCTGGCTGGAACTGGCGCTGGGCATCCTGCTGCTTGCCGGGCGGATGCGCCTGGGAACGCTGCTCCTCGTCAACGTCTTGCTGTTGAACTTTCTTGGCGCGCTTGTGATGAACCTCTTCCGGGGAATCGACGTCAATTGCGGGTGCTTCTCCACCACGGGAACAGCACCGCTTCCGATGTCCTGGTACATTCTTCGCGATGGGGTTTTCGTCTTCATGGCCATGGGCGCGGCCTGGGTATACCGGACGCGGCTTTGGCAAGAGCGCGGCGGCGCTCAGCAGTCTTAGAAAACGAGCAGACTGCCGATGGAGACCCGCGTGACCTACACGCCCAATATCCTGGATGCTCCGGAGGAAGAACTTGTTTGCTACTGCTCCAAGGTCAGCAAGGGCGACATTCTTCTCGCCATTCGTCACGACGCAGCGACGCTTGCGGACATCAAGGCAATTACCGGCGCATGCGCGGTTGGTCGTTGCGAGGAACTCAATCCTCGCGGGCGATGTTGTTCGAAGGAAATTCTGGCGTTAACCTGCAACCAAGCTGGAGACCAAAGATGAAATGCCCGAAGTGTACTATCACCCTACTGCTGGCCGAGAGACAGGGCGTGGAAATCGACTACTGCCCGGAATGCCGAGGCGTCTGGCTGGACCGGGGAGAATTGGACAAGATCATCGAAAAGATGAGCGCACAGGAGCAACCAGCACAGGGGCAGCATGCCGTCCAAGTTGGACAGAGGCAGGTGAATTGTGCCTCCCACATCGAGCAGCCCATGCCTTCAGGCTTTGGCCACCACCCGCAGCAGGGCCACCACGGCGGGCATCATGGCGACAAGCACGGACACAAGTATGGCCATGAACAACATGGTTACAAGCACAAGAGGAAATCCCTCCTCGGCGAGCTGTTTGACTTCTAGCCGCATCGAGTGCGCGGGAAAGGTCCCGCAATGGGGGAGCATGGGCGGGGTCACACTCGTCCCCCCCGCCCGCAGATGGACGCAACGGCCTTGTGGTGCTGTTTCGTCGGCCATGAATGAGACCGGTTCATCATTTGCCCGCCCTCGCACTCATGTTGAGTGGAGGCGGGCGAGACCCCTTTCGGAGGCTCACCATGAACACACAGCCAAGCGGTGATCCGTTCCTGCGCAGGTTGAAATGGGTCACCATTGCGGTGATAACCGTGCTCGCCGTCTGGCAGGGGCTGCCCTGGGCCGAACACATGCTTAGCCGGGGAGCCGCAGAGCCGAGAGCCGTCACTCCGCGTGGAGATTTCGCCGCAGACGAAAAGAACACCATTGAACTGTTCGAGAGTTCCCGTGACGCCGTGGTTTTCATCTCAACCACGCAACGCGTCATGGAAGCTTGGAGCCGCAATATCTTCACCATCCCACGCGGCACTGGCTCCGGGTTCGTCTGGGACGACAAGGGGCATGTCATCACGAACTACCACGTGGTGGCAGGAGCTGCGGAAGCGCGGGTGCGGTTTTCGGATGGGAAGGAGCATGCCGCAACACTGGTGGGGGCAAGCCCCGCGCATGACCTTGCTGTGTTGCGAATCGTTACGGGCGACAAACGCGTCCCATTGCCCCTCGGCACATCACAGAACCTCAAGGTCGGCCAGAAAGTGTTCGCCATCGGCAACCCGTTTGGCCTCGACTGGACCTTAACCACCGGCATCATCTCCGCGCTGGACCGCTCGCTCAAGGGCGAGGACGGAGGTATGATTGAGCATCTCATCCAGACGGATGCGGCCATCAACCCAGGAAGTTCGGGCGGTCCGCTTCTTGACTCAGCCGGTCGCCTCATCGGGGTGAACACCGCCATCTACAGCCCGTCGGGGGCATCCGCCGGGGTTGGCTTCGCCATTCCCGTGGACACCGTGAACAAAGTGGTTCCCGCGCTGGTTGCGAAAGGGAAGTATCTCCGTCCGTCCCTTGGCATCAAGGTTGATCAGCGTCTGAACGACATGATCGCAAGCCGAATGGGCGTCACGGGCGTGCTGGTGCTGGGCGTGCAACCCGGCTCTGGGGCCGCTGCCGCCGATCTCTTGGCCGCAAGCTTCGCACAGGACGGCACCTTTGTCCCTGGAGACATCATCATAGCAGTGGAGGACAAGAAGATTGACAGTGTGCAAGGACTGCTTGCGCGGCTGGATGACTTCCAGATTGGAGAGACCGTCCGGTTGACCATTTTGCGGGAAGACAAACGCATGGAGCGCAACGTCCGGCTCCAGGCAGAGGGGGCGGTGAAGCGTTAGCAGCCTTCCTGGCGAGGACAACCCCATGTATCTGATTTTGTGCTCACCCATGCCGCGAGTCGGCACAAAATAGCGGCAGCCATGATTTTGAGGCGGGAGGAAGCCCTTGAACTCTGAGATGCGAGATCGGTGCTTGACGATGTGTTCCACAGAGAAGGCCACGGAGAATTGCCCTGTCCTCTCCATCTTCCGCACCGACTTTGTGGGTGCTCATGCACAGAGGGCGAAGAGCAACCGACGTCAACTGGACCCTGGGCAAGCATGATCCGTCTGTTCAAAGAGCCGGGCCGCAACTTGGCGCAGTACGCCCCCGCCCGCGCAGCACACTGGAAAATCTAGATGCGGCGACAGCATTTTCTGGTCGTTGCGGCGGCCCTCGGCGCGTGGGTGGGCTACGCCAACCCCTGGGGGCAGTTCCCACTGGCGGCATTGACCTTGCCTGCGGGGTTGGCTGCGTTGGGACTGGATGCGGAGAGTCCTTGGGCGGCATTCAAACGCGCATGGGTGGCCGGAACCCTGACCGCCTTGGGGTGCCTGTATTGGGTATACTGGCCCGTGCGTCGGTATGGCGGAGTTCATTGGCTTTTGGCCCTGCCGATGCCGGTCCTCCTGGCCATGATCATGGCCGTATACTTCGGTCTATTCGGTATGGTGGCTCAAGTGGCGGGGAAACGCCTGCCACCGCTTCAGGCCCTGCCATGCCTTGGCCTGGCTTGGACCATCATGGAGCTCGCCATGGCCACTTTGCTTTCCGGTTTTCCCTGGCTGACCCTGTCGGCTACCTTTATACGCTGGCCCATCACCACACAACTCGCCGCATACATTGGCGGCCATGGACTCTCCGGCGTGCTGGCCCTCATAGCGACCGGCGTGGCACTGGCCCCTCGCTCAAGGGCCTGCGCCGTTACCTCCCTTGCCACAGCGCTTCTGGTCTGCGGCCTGGGATGGCTGCGCATACAGTCTTACTCGGAATCCACACCACCGCGCACCGTAGCAATCATCCAGGGCAACATCGACCAGGGCCTCAAATGGGACCCCAGTTACCAGCAGCGCACCGTGGCGAAATACGTCTCCTTGAGCCGCAGAGCCTTGGCCAACAATCCGGAACTCATTGTCTGGTCCGAGACCTCTATGCCCTTCTACTTCCAGGACGACACGGCGTTGCGCGCCCCGGTCCTCGATTTTCTACGCTCCACAAACGCTAGCCTCGTTCTAGGCTCCCCGGCCTATAAGGTGAACCCTGCTGGACCACCCACTCTATTCAACCGTGTCTTCCTGTTGAGCGGATCAGGCGCAGCTCCCCGATGGTACGACAAGGAGCATCTCGTGCCATTTGGCGAATACATGCCTTTCGCTGAATGGCTGCCCTTCCAAAAGCTGGTGAGTGGGATTGGCGATTTTGCGCCTGGCCGAAATGAAACGAGGCTCGCCGCTGGCGGCTTTGTCCTGGGGGCGCTCATCTGCTACGAGGCCATCTTTGCGGGACTGGCCCAGGACCGCGTATCCCAAGGCGCGAACCTGCTTGTGAACGTCAGTAACGATGCCTGGTTCGGGGACACCTCCGCGCCGCCCCAGCATTTGCAGCTCGCCGCGCTGAGAGCCATCGAGCAAGGGCGCTGGATGGTGCGCGGCACGAACACTGGCATATCGGCCTTCATCGACCCGCTGGGACGAATCAAAGAAGCTGGCCCGCAATTCGCGGATGTCGCAGCCGTTGGGCAGGTGCATCTGCGCACGGAACCGACCCTATTTCACCGGTTGTACTGGGCGCTGCTTGCCGCAACCGGAGGGTTAGCCGCGCTCTTTGCTTATCTAGTCCGGAATGCTCGGCAGTAGCACGGAACCCGTGTTGAGGAGATTGCCAACGGTTGATCCTCTCGAACCCGAAAACAGCAGAGACCATTACTGTGGCGGGGCGGGCAGAGCCAGTTTCGTGTCATCAATGCAGACCATAGCGGCTGAGATGTCGCCGTTGTGCTTCTCCAAAACAGCAGGACGTTCTAACCGGCGAATTTCTTCGTGTCTTTGCGGCCCCAAGTGGGGCCGCTTCTTTTGACTCCTAATCCCGTCGTTCTTTTCCGTTTTATGCGCTTAAATAGCAGGTCTAGTGGTCCCAAGAAGAGCTTCTCCCTTGGCATCCTTCGTTACGCATTGTCCGGACACGAACGCCTGGTTCCGGCGCTGCCAACTGCCGCCCAAGCGCCTGAATCATTGCCCTTCTAAATCTTATCCTCGGGCTCATCTACGAACCATCGGCAGGCGCCGCGGGAAAAGGCTGCGGACAGCACTTGACAATGAATTTCAATATCAATATATCTGCGCTCGACGGCGCAGGCCCAAGTGGGCGCGCCCAAACAAAGGAGTACCGAGTCATGTGGCAAGAAGTCGCTGTCTACGTGCTATTGGCGCTGGGCATGGGGTTCACACTCTTGGGTTTCTACAGAAAGCTTACCGGCAAGTCTTCCTGCTGCGGAGGGGGATGCACCTGCAAAGGGTCATGCGGTTCCGGGCATTCAGAGGGACCGGGCGATGGCGTCCATGGGACAACGAGGCTGCGCTTGCTTACCGGCAGGGACTCCTGCTGTCCTCGCTGACCTGTTCTTGCAGTGAACCAACCAAAGCAGAAGGAAATACCCATGAATTCGTGCATCACCCTGCGTAGCGCGCAGGTAGACCAGAGATTGCGCATCTGCTCCATTGGCGCCCAGGGAGAGTTGGGCCGTAGAATTCGAGACATGGGTCTCATCCCCGGCGCGGAGATCACCGTGGTGGGCAAGGCTCCCCTCCGGGATCCTGTGGCCTTGCGCCTGCGGGACTTCACCCTCACTTTGCGCAACAGCGAAGCCGATCATATCGTGGTCGAGCCTGCGGAGAGATAAGATGGAAAAACAGACATACACAATCGGCCTTGCCGGTAATCCAAACTGTGGCAAGACGACTATGTTCAATGCCCTTACCGGCGGCCACCAACGTGTGGGGAACTGGCCGGGGGTCACTGTCGAAAAAAAGATCGGCAAAGTCACTGCGGGCGACATCGAAATCGATGTGGTTGACCTGCCTGGGACCTATTCTCTCACCTCCTACGCCGACGATGAACGAGCGGCGCGCAATTTCCTCATTGATGACAAGCCCGCTGTCGTCATTGATGTGCTCAATGCCGATTCCCTTGAACGCAATCTCTACTTGGCCATCCAAATGATGGAACTCGGGGTGCCCCTGGTCCTCGCCCTCAATATGATGGATGAGGTCCGCAAGAACGGCAAAGAAATCAACGTCGGTCTTCTTGCCCAGCTCATGGACAGCCCAACGGTGGAAACTGTTGCGCGATCGGGCATCGGCAAGCGAGAACTCATCAACGAGGCAATACGGGTCGCTCAGGCCAAGAACGGGAAGGCTGAGCCGCTGCGCATTTCATACGGTCCGGATTTGGACCCCGTGCTTGACGAAATGGAGCTGAACATCTCGAAAGCTAGGCTTTTGTCCGACAAGGGGCCCGCCCGCTGGGTCGGCATCAAATACCTGGAAGGTGACGCCTCAATCAGACGCCAAGGGCGCGAACGGAACGAGAGTGTCTCGCGAGTTCTTGAGGCGATGGTGGAGAATGTGTCCCGGCATCTCAAGGCAACCTTGGGCGCCACTCCTGACGCCATCATCGCCGACTACCGTTACGGCTTTTTGGCTGGTATCGCCAAACAGGTGGTGAGCTATACCAGGACCAATGCAAGCCGTATCGCCCTGTCTGACCGCATGGATAGAGTTCTGACCCAACAGGTTCTCGGCCCCCTCATCATGGCTGCCACCATTTATCTGATCTACGTCCTGACATTCACTGTGGGCAAGATACCCATGGACTGGATGCAGACTGGGTTTACTTGGCTGGGGAAGACAGTTGAGGCCGCCATGCCTGAAGGGATGCTGCGCTCGCTCCTGGTTTCCGGCATCATTGCCGGTGTGGGAGGAGTGCTTGGCTTTGTTCCACTCATCATGATTATGTTCTTTTTGCTTTCTGCCCTTGAGGACTCCGGCTACGTTGCGCGCATGGCCTATATGGTAGACAGGATTTTTCGCATTTTTGGTCTTCACGGGGTCTCTGTCCTCCCGCTCATCGTGTCCGGCGGTATCGCGGGTGGTTGCGCCGTTCCGGGCGTCATGGCCACCAGGACGCTCCGGAACCCCAAGGAAAAGCTGGCAACCGTGCTCGCTGCGCCGCTCATGGCCTGTGGAGCAAAGGTCCCTGTTTTCCTCATGCTTGCTGCGGCATTTTTCCCAGGCGAGGAAGCCAAGGTCATGTCTATCGTGACCTTGTGTGGCTGGATCGCTGCTTTGTTCGTGGCGAAACTTTTACGCTCCACCTTGATCAAGGGCGAGAGCACGCCTTTCGTCATGGAATTGCCCCCATATCGCATGCCGACCCTGCGCGGTCTGTGTATCCATACGTGGGAGCGCTCCTGGCAATATGTCCGCAAGGCTGGCACAGTCATCCTCTGCATTTCCATTCTGGTCTGGGCGGCCATGACCTTCCCGGCGCTCTCTGAAGACCAGGCCAAACCCTTCGAAGACCGCATCGCCGCGATCCAGGTCCAAGCTGGCAACGCCAGGGCAAACCTTGAGGAAACAGAAGCCACGCCCGCAGAAAAGGCAGAAAAACTTGGAGATTTCAACGCCAACGCGGGGAAAGCCCAGGCAGAAGCCAAGACCACGGGTGATGCTGTTGAAGTCACAGATCCCACTGCAGAAGCCCTCAAGACGGTTGAGGCCGAAAAATCCGAAGCCTCTCTGCGTAACTCTTTGGCTGGACGCGCTGGCGCAGTCCTGGAATCGGTGATGAGCCCCGCAGGTTTCAACTGGCGGGTGAACATTGCGCTCTTGGGCGGATTCGCCGCGAAAGAGGTCATTGTTGCTACTCTAGCCACTGCTTACTCTCTCGGTGAAATCGACACCAAGGCGGCCGCGCCCCTCTCCGAGACACTTGCGCAGGACAAGAGCTTCCCCAAGGCCGCTGCTGTGGCCCTCATCGCTTTCGTCCTGCTCTACGCTCCCTGCATGGTGACCGTTGTCACCATGGCCAAGGAGGTCGGATGGCGATGGGCGACCTTCGCTGTGGGCTTCAACACCGTCCTGGCGTACATGGTCGCAGTGGTCATCTTCCAGGCTGCGCGGTTTATGGGTTAAAGCCTTCTATCTCCGCTCTCCCTCCCCCCACCCTGTGTGAGTTTCCGGGGCATGTCTCTGGAAGCTCACACAGGGTCCTTCGCATCCCAGCGCCTCTACATTACGCTGGCATAGAGAAATTACCGGCTTCCCGAAAGCTGGAATGTCCAAAGTATGGAAATTCTCGTTTGGGTTTGGCTCACCCCGAACCGAAGGGGTTTCCCTATGAAGAAATCGCGTCACGGATTTGCAAATCGCGCTCATTCTACACTGAGGTCTATCCCGGAAAAAATGGCTGCGGCTGGCCAAGGCAAGGCACCCTGTGCTCCCCAGGCGGCCCAGAAGGTCCCCCCGAGCCGAGCCTCACCGCCGTGCCTGTGGCCGAGGCCGTGGGCCACAAGACCCTGCACGACATGACGCGCATCGTTGCCGGAGAAAGCAAGGGCGTGGAGTTCCACAAGGGGCACGCCATTTCCGGCGGCGACGTGTGCCGTCTGCAGACCATGGGCCGGGTCCACGTGTACCTGGAGCAGGAGACGCCCAGCGGCTTCATCCACGAGAACGAGGCCGCGCTGGCCTTCGCCAGGCTCATGGCGGGCGAAAACGTCGCCTTCGACGAGACCCCGCATGAGGGCAAGATCAACTTCCGGGCCACCAAGACCGGCGTGCTGGTGCTGGACCGCGAGCGCCAGGAGGCCTTCAACCTAGTGCCCGACGTCATGGCCGCCAGTCGTCACCACGGCGTGCTGGTGGAGGGAGGCAAGGAGTTGGCCGGAGCCCGCGCCATTCCGCTCTACCTCTCGGCCGAGAACTTCCGCAAGGCTCAGGCTCTGCTCGCGGCCGGGCCGCTGTACAGCATCGCTCCCATCAAGCCCGCGCGCGTGGGCGTGCTGGTGACGGGCACCGAGGTTTTTCAGGGCCTCATCAAGGACAAGTTCGCGCCCGTCATCCGCGAGAAGGTGGAATGTCTGGGCTCCCAGGTCGTCGCCGTGGACATCGTGCCCGACGACGCCGAGCGCATCGCCCAAAGCGTGGGCAAGATGCTCACCGCCGGGGCGGACCTCATCGTCACCACGGCCGGGCTTTCGGTGGACCCGGACGACGTGACCCGCAAGGGGCTCCTCGCCGCGGGCCTGACGGACATGCTCTACGGCGCGCCGCTCTTGCCTGGGGCCATGACGCTCCTGGGCCGCCTCGCCAGCCCGGCGAGCAGCACACGCGTCATGGGCGTGCCCGCCTGCGCGCTGTTCCACAAGGCCACCAGCTTCGACATCCTCTTGCCGCGCGTGCTGGCCGGCGTGGACCTCAAGCGCGCTGACCTGGCCGAAATGGCCGAGGGCGGCTTCTGCCTCAACTGCAAGACCTGCGTGTACCCCAAGTGCTGCTTCGGCAAGTAGGAAACGGCTGAATAATGCCTCGCACGTAGGAAGGCCCCGCTGTGAGACGGGGCCTTTTTATGTTGCCGGAGGGATTGGTTCACGAACCGCAGTGCGGACAGCCCTTCGGCTTGCGGATGTAGTCCATGATGCTCCCCCTGGCATCCAGTTCCAGGTGGCAACAGTCCTCTATCATCCGCCGGACCAGGAGCCGCCCGCGCAGAACCCTGGACTTGACCGCAGGCAGGGATATTCCCAGACGCTCTGCCACCTCGCGTTGTTTGACTCCCTCCAGATCGGCCAAGACCAATGCCGCACGGACTTTTTCTGGCAAGGCTTCGATCATTGGCCTCAGGCAGGACTCCATGTCTTCCGGGGAGGCGCTGCTTGGCTCAAGGCCGGGGTCGGCCAACTCCTCCGGGAGTTCACTCGTTGGCCGTTTGCTCCGAAAGTAGTCCGTCACGGCATTGCGCGCCACGGTGAACAGCCAGGCCCGCAGGTGGTCTACCCGCTGCACTGAAGCAAGGCTTGTCAGCATCTTGAGGAACACGTCATGGAGAATGTCCTCGGCCTCGGCCGGTGACCGCACCCGCTTCAGGATAAAGGATTTGAGTTCGCCCCGGTGTGCCTGCCAGATCATTTCCAGCTTCTGCCGCATGCGTCGCGCCTCTATTCTTTGACTGCCTCAATCGCCGCCGAGGCGACGACTCCGCCCAGGCCCAGGCCAGGAAACATCTCGTCCATCATCCGGCCGCTTTCCGGGTTGAGCCGGATGGACACCTGCTGGAACCCGGCTGCGCGCATCATCTCCTCCAGAACCTCCACCCGTGCAGCCCCGGCCACGCACTCTGCGTGGAGCATGACGTTCGCCCGGATGTCATCGGCCATGTCCGCCACTGCCACGATGTCCGCGATGGCCAGCCTGCCGCCTCTCTTCAGCACCCGGTAGGCCTCCCGGAACACCTGCCCTTTGTCCGTGCTCAGGTTGATTACGCAGTTGGAGAGCACGACATCGGCCTCTGCGTCGGCCACAGGCAGGTGCTCGATTTCGCCTAGGCGGAACGTGGCGTTGACGCACTGGGCGGCCACCGCGTTTCTCCTCGCCTTTTCCACCATCTCCGGCGTCATGTCCACGCCGATGATGTGCCCCGTCTCGCCCACCTGGCGGGCGGCGAGGAAGCAGTCGAAGCCACCGCCGCTGCCCAGGTCCACCACCACCTCGTCGGGCCTGAGGGCCGCTATGGCATGGGGGTTGCCACAGCCAAGGCCCATGTTCGCCCCCTCAGGAACGCTTTGCAGGTCCCCTTTGGAGTAGCCGACCGACATGGCCAGCGCCTCGGACGTGGCCTGACCTTGCGGGCTACAGCACCCGCTGCCGCAGCCGCAGCCGGCCGTACCGGCGAGTGCTGTTTCCGAGTACCTTTTGCGGATGGTTTCCCTGATCTCGCTGTCCCTGTTCGCTTTCATGTCTTCGCCTCCAGATGCCGCTTTCGCGGCGTGTTGTGCAGTGAAGACGGGCGAAGGGGCAAAAGGATGCATCCTGTGCGAGAGCGGGAGAAATCCCACCAGAGGTTCTGTGCGGGTGATGGCGTGCCGGCTTGCGCCCTGTTCCACAAGGCAACAAACTGCGACATCCTCTTGCCGCGTGTGCTGGCCGGTGTGGAATTGAAACGTGCCGACCTGGCCCAGATGGCCGAGGGCGGCTTCTGCCTGGGCTGCCGCACCTGCGTGTACCGAAGTGCCCTTTCGGGAAGTAGCGTAGTGCAAAGACGCATCGTTCCGGTCCGCTCCGATTCGGATTGTCCTCATGGGTGACGTGCCCTCTTACGCGCATAGGGTTCCGCCAGGCATGGGGTGCGTCTAATTGCCAGCCAGGGCCAGGGGAGGGGGGCGTTGTGGATGCATGCCCCGGCTCCTCGTTGCTCGCCCCTTTCACAGCCAAATAACCACGCGCTGCAACATCCCGCTGCTGCGCGTTCTGGCCGACGTGGGGCCGGTTGGCGCGACCTGGCGGACAGCCCCGATAACGGCTTGTGTGCTTGGCTGGCGCACCTGCGTGTATCCCAAGCACCTCTCTGGAGTAGCGAAGAACCAGCATGTACCGTTCCGTTCCGCTCCGTTCCGGGGTGGTTTCTTCCGAGTGCCAGCATGCGTGTCGTTCCGCAAAGCCACCAGCTTCGTATCCTCTTGCCACGCGTGCTCATGGGCATGGAGTTTCCCCCGGTTTGACCTGACGGACATGTCCGATGGCGGTCTTTGCCTGACTGGCGCGCCAGCGTGTACTCCAAGCCCTCTTCGGAAAGCAGTGGAGAATCAACACGTACCGTTCCGGTCCGATCCGGATTTTCATCTTACGCGTGCGCGCCCTCGCGCGCGCGAAAGACAAAGGCGAAATGCAAGAAAGACATCGGAACGGATCGGAACGTATAATTTATGACCTTCTTGATTAAGAAAGGAAGAAAAAGAAGAAGATTTACGCGCGCGCGTTGGGCGCCGCCAGGCATGGGAGTGTCAAATTGCCCTCCAGGGTATGGGCGGGTGCCGTTGTGGATGCACACGCAGGCGCCGCGTTGCTAGCCCCGCTCACGGCCGATTAGACATCAAATTCCGGCTTGGATGGAGCCGATTAGTCATC
>JAUYES010000234.1 GCA_030691225.1 Holophaga sp.
AAAAAAAGACAGCTTTACAGCCCAAACCTTACACCGCATTTTCAGGAACAACGGCAACAACCTAGTCGTAGTGGGACCTGGTGATTTTTCCGCCACAGTCCTTGATGGAAAAAAAGGCTCCGTGCTTGGGCAGACGGTCTTCGCCTACAACAACGGTCAAGCGCCTGGCCTTCAGCTTGGAACCAAGCATCGCGGCCCAGCCGTATGGTCGTGGGGTGGCAATATCGCCTTTTCCGCAGTTCCTGCCTCCACCGTGCCTAGCCTCAAACAACTCGGGCTCCTACTCGTTCGAATGGACTTCTCCGCTTCGACAATTGATTTTCTTCCAACCGGCCTTGCCGAAGGCTTCACGCTTGTCGGAATACTTGAAAACCGAGCCGTGTTCACAGCCCCAAACGGCGGAATGGTCTACTTCCCCGTGAACTAAGTCGTTGGCAGAAACAGACTGGCCGATTCATCGTCGGGTCTGCATTTGTGGCTGAAGCCAAACTTTCTGACCTACGCAGGTTGTTTTTTCGCGGACGCTAATCAGGCGATGGCAAAGACCTGACGAATATCCGCCAGGAGTCGACTGAGTTCCGCCTCGGTCATGTTGAGTGGAACTTGGCGTTTGACTTCATCCTTGCGGTAGAAGGCAATGCGCTTAAGGCTGACCGAGTCACGGACGATCGTAATTTCGTTGAATTGGATCTGGGTGTCGTCCTTGTAAGGCGGAAGACTGCGGATCTGGATATACATTCCCCTGCGATCGTGGTCTACGATTTCCAACTGCTCGTGCAAATAATCAACCTGGTGAGTGAGGCGCTGAGCTCGCGAGTGAAGCTTAGCGAAGCTCTGCTTTTTTATGGGTTGATGCTCCAGGCTGAGATGCTCCAGTTCAACGTGTGGGCCTTGCCGACGCAACGCCCCATGCAACCGACCATTCCGTGAGGCATCACCATCCTGAAAGGCCTCAAAGCCTTGGAAGTCTCCAGGCAGCACAGATTCGTCGTATCTTTTGGCTTTTCGAGACATTTTCATAGTGGCACCTTCGCAGCGACCGATCAGCCAAACGGGAAATTTCTTCCTCTTTATCGGGCATTTTCAGCAAAAGGATGAGGGAAAATCGAGCTTTAGGCGTTACGTGCCGAGAATATCAGGCAAATCTTCCCGCTTGTCGAGGGCTGGTTCTGCTTTTAATTCAAGGGGTGTCAATGGTCTCTGGATGCACAGCCTTGGGCCAACGAACCTTGTATATCATGCGCTCCAACGACCGAGAAAATGGAGTCCAGTTGCCGGTTCCAGCTTCATCGGAAATCGCGCGAAACATGCCTTCCAGTTTTCCGTCAAGGTCATCCAGATAGTGCAGAAGCAAGGCTTCGGGAGTCTTAGGCAGCACAGGGGAACCAAACTCCAGCCTCCCATGGTGGGCAAGAATGCAATGCAAAATCTGCACTCGCAATTCATCGGGAAACTTCGGGATCCGTGCAATTTCTTTCGCGACCCATTCGGTTTCCATGGAGATATGCCCGATGAGATTGCCCATGTCCGAATAGCCAAAGCTCCGCTGGTAAGTCAACTCCGCCGTCTTGCCCAGATCGTGGAGGCAGACTCCTGCCATGAGCAAGTCTCGATTCATGGCCGGGTAGTGCGTGCAGGCCTTTTCGGCCATTCCAGCCACCGAAAGAGTGTGCTCGAGCAGGCCTCCGAGATAAACGTGGTGCAAACTCTTTGCCGCTGGGGCCTTGGCAAAAGCCCCTCGCAACTCGGCGTTCTCAATCAGAAGGCCTTGAAGCAATTGACGAATCCAAGGATCAGCGATGGAACCGATCAAGGCATCCAACTCAGCCAGCATGGATTCTACCGAACGCTTGCTGGTTGAAAAGAAATGGGAAAGATCCCCCACTTCGAAATCCTCGGCAAAACGCACTTTCTCCAGACGAACTTGTTTGCGACCCTGAAACTCTTCCACCTTGGCTTTGATCTTGAGAAAGACGTCCGGCCGTATTGCGTCAAAATCCCCTTCCACGGCGCGCAAATCCCAGAGGAATCCCTTTAGGTCACCGCTGCAGTCGGCAAGCTTTACTTCGAGATACTCGCCTCCGCTGCGACTTGTTTTGTAGGCCGCTTCAGAAGCCAGCAGGAACCCCACAAAGGGATCACCAGCCTGCAGGTCACGGATAAGTGGCTGGTCGGACAAGGGGCCTCCTGGGCTACTAGTGATCCGAGGGACGTTTCGGGCGAGGAGCCATTGGGTCCTCCACAGGCCCCTCATCAAAGGACATCCACTTTTCTTCCAGGATTTCCACGAAAGACCACTGGTCCGACCTGGAAACACTGGATTCGGGAAGGCCTAGAATCTGAACTTTCAACAGTCTGTTGAAGATCGGGAAATCCAACTGATCCCCAGTCTTGACCTCAAAACTGGCCTTCCTGGGCGCCCCGTTAACGCGAACCATACCTTCATCGCACAATTCGCGCGCCATCTCTCGGCGTTTTAATAATCGGGTTTTTTTAAGAAATAGGTCCAACCGCACGCTTATCCCTTCAGGATCGTTTCCTTGGGGACCTGATACCGAATATTGGCTCGGATCCGCAGACTCTGGAGGTAATTTTGGATGGCGTTCTGAGCCTTAGGTTCCTGAAGCTTCTGCAGGATTAGTGGCTTCACTTCAGAGAAGGGTTTAACTAAATCGTCCTCGGCTGCAATTAGCTGAATCAGGTACAGGTCCTTGTCTGTCTCAATAGGAGCCGAGATCTGATCTGGCTTCATCGCTAAAGCCGCCTGTTCGATGGCTGGGCGCATCAGTCCCTTGCCGATCCAGCCAAGGTCTCCGCCCAGCGATTTGCTCGGGCTGGTGGAATGATCCTTGACCATCTCTTCAAAGGTCTTGCCTCCTTTGAGGGCCGTTTGAATTTCTTCAATCTTCGTTTTTGCAGCCGCCTGTTCTTCGGCAGTGGCACCCTTGGGCACCACGAGTTCCCGAATGCGGAATCGACTAGGCATGCGGTATTCGTCCTTGTGATCCTCGTAGAAGGCTCGTAATTCCTGATCCTCGATGGCGATCTTGGCGTAGACCTCTTTGCGAAGAACTTCCTGCTGAATCATTTGTTGTTTTTGTTGTTTGATCCAATCGGGCAGCCCAATGCCTACGCTACCCCTCAGAGCCTTCTCGAAATCAGCATCGGTAGCGAAGTTGTACTGCTTTTTAAAGTCTTCCACCACCGTTCGCATGTAGTCATCGGGAATGAGAATTCCAACCTCATTGCCCTTGTCTTGAAGAATGAAGGCGTCGATGAGCCCCTGGAGGGTCTTTTCCCGGGCATCCCTCAGTTTTCCGTCGAGTTCCTTACCCGAAAATTGCCGATACAGCGCCGCGGCATCCTGCTCCACGGCTTGTTGAAAGGCACGACGGGTAATGGTGTGCCCGTTGACGATCACCAGGATTTCCTCCCGCACATCGGCAGCACAAAGTGCGATGACCGGCAGAAGGGAAATAAGGAGTTTCTTCATTTTTTAATCCCACTCTTCTTGGAAACTTTGGCTTTGGGTTCATCCAGCTTCTTGACTTCCTTTTCGGCGATCACGACGGCACCAACTTCCGTGAAGCCAATCTCCTTCTTTAACCCATCCACGAAGGCCTGGAAGACTTCTTCCTGCTTGGCTGTCTGCGCTTTTTGGCGGGCCTGATCCTTGATCGTTTCAAAGGCGGGAATGGAGGCTGTTACGATTTTTTCGACCTGGATGACGTGGTAGCCAAATGCTGTTTTGATGGGCTCGCCAACCTTGCCAATCTCCTGCTTGCGCACCGCAGCTTCATATTCAGGAGCGAAGGAACCAAAGGTGATGTTTTCGTAAAGTCCGCCCTTTTCCTTGCTGCCGGGATCATCGGAGAACTCCTTGGCCACCACATCCCAGGTCTTTCCTTCCACAAGGGCCTTGGCAGCAAGAATGGCCTTTGCCTTGGCATCTTCATCCGAAAGGGCTGTGGGGCTGGCGTTGGGACCGCCTTTGACGCTAATCAGCAGGTGGCGGGAGTCGAAAGATTCTGGGCTCTTGAACTGGTCCGTGTGCTTCTCGAAATAGGCTTTAACGTCAGCATCGGTGACAACGACCTTCTTTTGAAGAGCAGGAGCGTCGCGCTTCATCAGGTCCTGAATCAAGATCTGGGCCTCCATGAGTTCCCGCTTCTTGAGATATTCCGGTCCCTTATCCATGCCGTCCTTGCGAGCCTTGATTTCCATGACCTTGAAATCAAGAAACTGCTTCCGGTACGTGTCTTTCGCGCCTTGGACCATCTCCATCTGCATTCGCTGCTGAGGGTTGAGGGCCATGGACAGGAAAAGTTCGAAGTCGGATTCCCGGAAAGTGCGGTTTCCCACTTGGGCCATCACTTTGTCTTCCCGAACCTGGGCCTCGACCTTGGGGGTAGCGGGTTTTGCGACCTCTGGAGCTGGGGTTTGGGCGACCAGGAAAGCGGCAGTCAGGGTAATCAGGGTATGTCGGAGCATGAAAATCCTTATGGGGGAGAGCCCGTTCGGGCCGAACCAAAATCTTACCATTGGCGCCCGTTGCCCGTAGAGGCTCTGCGAGGGCAGACTGGGACTTCGACTTCAATGAGCCACAGTCCGTGAAGGTTCCCCGTGCCCCTGAATTTGCTTCCTCTTCCCTGGCGTGACCGATTCAAGAAAACGGCTGCGGACCGAGCTAATTGCTCGCGGAATCGAATCATTCAAGCACCTTTGGGCATCGATTTCTGCTCCAACGATTACCTTGGACTCCGGCGCGACCCTCGTATGGCCGAAGCGGCGACCCAAGCCGCCAAAGCCTGGGGTTGCGGGAGTGGAGGCGGGCGCCTGCTGCGCGGCACATCACCCCTACATGATGAACTTGAGCAGGAATTAGCCGCATGGAAAGGGATGGAAAGCTGTCTGCTTTTTAATACCGGCTTCCAATGCAACAGCACACTCATCGCAGCCCTTCTGGAACCTGGCGATGCCGTTTTCTCTGATTCACTCAACCACGCATCTCTGGTGGACGGATGTCGATTCGCCAAATCCAATAGGGCCCATGTGGGGGTCTATCGGCACCTGGACCTTGATGACCTGGAGATTCAATTACGGCATTGGCGTGAGCAGTCATCCAAAAGAGGACTGGCC
>JAUYES010000236.1 GCA_030691225.1 Holophaga sp.
TGGTTCGCCGCATGTCCCATCGCCACGGACTCCACAGCGATGCCTCATACCGATTCGGCCGTGGCGTCGATCCGGCCATGGCGCAAGTAGCAAGGGATCTTCTGGTGGCGCGCCTTGAAGACTGGGCGGGTGCCAAGCTTCTCGGTGCCTGGACCGCAGGTCAAGTGCCTGCCGCTCGACCTGCCATCACCCTTCGCAAGCAAACCTTGGCTCGTATCGCAGGAACAGTCATTGAACTGCCTGAAGCTGCCGCGATGCTGCGACAGCTGGGATGCGCGGTGGTTATTCATGACCAGCATCTCGAAAGCGTGTCACCCAGTTGGCGGCAAGACCTCACCATCGAAGAGGACCTTGCGGAGGAGGTTTTGCGCCTTCGTGGTTTCGACCGCATTGATTCGGTGCTGCCCCCACTCGAGGGCGCCCCACTTCCCTTGGCCTCGAGTTACCTTCAAGCACGCAATGTCGCTCGGCGGTTAGCCCACGCTGGCTTTTTTCAAACCGTCACCTTGGGATTCATCAGTCCTGATGCCGATGCGGCTTTCGCTGGGGTTGAGAATCCTTCCGAAGGGCGGACGCTGGGAAACCCACTCGGGCAAGAATTTTCAGTTATGCGTGCTTCCCTGCTGGCCTCCCTGAAGGCGACCGCCGAGTTGAATCTTCGCCAGGGCGCCAAAGAGGTAAAGCTCTTTGAAGTCGGACCGATCTACCGGAGCACTTCGCAAGGCCCCGCCGAATCCTTGGCGCTTGCCCTGGTGTGGGCTGGTTCCTTGGGGGGTGAGGATTACCTGACTCGCCTTCGCCCCGTGCAGGCAGCGGATCTTTTGGGTGTAATCCGAGATCTTGGGTTGCAAGGCGCCTTTGCGGTTCATGATTTGGGTGAGGGCATGCTCGGCATGGAGGTTCCCCTCTCGGCTTTGCCCGGACACGAAGACCGCATTATTCCAAAATTCACGCCGTTTAGCCGTTTTCCAACCGTCGAGCGAGATCTTTCCTTGCTGGTGGATCTGGCCCAACCCTACACGGGCCTGGAGGCGGCCATGACGAAGGCCCTTCGGGGCGCCGCAGGTGGTTCTTTCCAAAGCTTAGGCTGCGTGGACGTGTTTCGGCACAAGAGCCTTCCTGCGGGTCGCCAGGCTTGGTTGATGCGCTTGCGTTTCCAAGGCGAGGGTCGCACGTTGACATCCGAAGAAGTCGATAGCTGGGTGAATGCAGCCCTCGAGGCCAGTCAAGCCCTGGGTGCTGAACTTCGTGGGTAGACTGGTGCAATAGGCTTTCTTTGTTGTTTGTGTAATTTTTGATTTTATTAACGTTGGAGTGTGGACATGGACATTCTCAAGCAGTTAGAGGCCAAGCTTCAGACCCTTGTTCAGCAGCGGAACGCCCTGAAAGATGAAGTGACACGACTGACCACGGAACGGGAACCCATGGAGCAGGAGCTCCATGGGCTTCGTCGTCGCCTGGAAGACCTGCAAAGTGAAAAGACCGCTCTGACCAAAGAGCGGGATGATGTGCGTCTGGAAATCGAAGGCATTATCAAGAGCCTTGAGGACATTGCGTGACCCAACTGCTTAACGAAGTCACCCCCATGGGCCCCGGCGAACTGCGTGTCGAGGTGCTAGGGCACCCTCTTCGGGTACATTCCCAGGAAGGGCCAGAAGCCTTGGGTAGGGCGGTTGAGGTTCTTGAGCAGACCTTCCGCGACATGGACCAGGCCTATCGGTTAAGATGGGGGAATCCGCCATCGGCTCTGGATACTTCAACCTGGATGCTGATGGGGGCACTGAACTTGGCCCACCGATTGGTGGTAATGGAACAGGAAGCCAGCCAGCATACCCAAGACCTGGAACAGAAACTGACGAAACTGCTCGATGATGTTCCGGACGACACCCTCGCTGCCGGCCCCCTTTTCGAAGGGGAAGAGTAATCCGGAGGCAGGAAAAAATTTTGATCCCTGCGAAGCCCGTGAGACGGCCGAGCGCTTGTTCCGTAATTTAGCCAGGGAGGTCTTCCCCCGGCCTTGTGCGCGCCGCGCGACGGAGCGCCTTAAAACCGGGTTTCTGACCGCCCCCCTATTCAATAGGGAACTGGCAAGCCTCCACGACTGAGCGGGGATCTTAACTTCTTGGAAACATGCTGGTTGCTCCTATTAACTTAAAGGGGTGACTGATGAATGCACTTGACTGGATTCTACTGATCATTGCCGTGGCGGCCTGTGCCGGGTTTCTTCTTCAAGTAAAGAAGGCCCAGCAGGCTGTGGTCGATGTCTCGAAGGCCACGGCCAAGGCCGAAGAGGATTTGCGAGCGCAGAGGGACAAGACGATTGCCGATGCTGAGCGAGAAGCTGCCCGGACTTTAGAGCGAGGTCAGAAAGAGGCCGATGCACTGCGCAAAGAATCTGAACTAAAGGCCAAGGAGCAATCCATCCAGGCCCGCCAGGAAGCGGAAAATCTCGTCAACGAGCGCATGACCAATCTGGACAAGCAGGGACAGCGATTGCAGCAAAAGGAAGAAAGCCTCGACAAAAAGCTCGCCCAGGTTGAGCAAAAGACCAAGGAATTGGAGCTAAAAACCGATAAGACCCGCGAAGAGCAAGAGAAGCTGGATGCGCTCCGCGCCGAAGCCAAAAAGTTGGTTGAAGAGCAGGGGCGCAAGCTCGAAGAGCTATCCGGTCTCACCCGCGAGGAAGCCAAGGCCGAGATCATCGGCCAGTTGGAATACACCGCCAAGATGGTGCGTCGTATCGAGGATGAGGCTCAGGAAGAAGCCCAGAAGAAGGCTCGCTGGACGATTGGTGCCGCCATTCAACGAGTGGCCTCCGATGTGGTGGCCGAGATCACCGTCACCAGCGTACAGCTGCCTTCAGATGACCTAAAAGGTCGCATCATCGGTCGCGAAGGCCGCAACATTCGGGCAATCGAAAAGGCCACTGGCTGCGATCTCATCGTGGATGACACGCCTGAAACCATCGTGGTGTCCAGTTTCGATCCCATCCGGCGCGAAGTCGCCCGGCAGTCCATCCTGAAACTCCTGGCCGATGGTCGCATCCATCCTGCCCGGATCGAAGAAGTTGTTGAAAAAACCAAAGTGGATATGGACCAGCACCTAAAGGAAATCGGCGAAAGCACGGCCATTGCCATGGGCTTTCCCGATGTTCATCCCAAGCTGCATAAGCTCATCGGGCGACTCAACTACCGCACCAGCTATGGCCAGAACGTGTTGGATCACACCCGGGAAGTTGCCCACATTGCCGAATACATGGCCGCCGAAATGGGTGCGAATGCGAAATTGGCCCGACGTGCCGGTCTCTTTCACGATATTGGCAAAGCCATTGACCGTGAGGTTGAAGGAACTCACATCGAGATCGGCATGGAGCTCCTCAAGCGTTTTGGGGAAAAAGAGGATGTCATCCATGCCATGAGCTGCCACCACGGCGATCATGAACCCAGAACTGTCGAAGCCATGCTCATCACCGCCGCCGATGCCCTTTCTGCTGCGCGCCCCGGTGCCCGCCGCGAAATGCTGGAAACCTACGTCAAGCGCCTCGAGCAACTCGAAGGCATCGCCAATAGCTACAAGGGTGTGCAAAAGAGCTACGCGATGCAGGCCGGTCGCGAAATCCGCATTCTGGTGGACGCAGGTCAGATCAACGATGATCAGGCCTACTGGATCGCCAAGGATGTTACCAAGCGCATCGAAGGCGAGATGCAGTATCCCGGCCAGATCAAAGTGACCGTCATGCGCGAGACAAGAGCCGTCGAGTACGCGAGGTAGTCAAAGCCGAGGCCCCCTCTCGCTAGGGGCCACTCGTATAGAATTTCCCTATGCATAACGCCCCCAGACTCCTGGTTGACCTTGCCATGGTGCTAGGGGTGGGGGCGATGACCAGCGTCCTCTTTCGCTGGCTTCGCTGGCCAGTGGTGCTGGGCTATGTGCTAGCTGGCGTCATCGTTGGCCCCCACGTCCCACTTCTCCTCGTGGCCGATCAGGACAACATTCATACGCTCGGAGAACTTGGCGTTACCCTGCTGATGTTTAGCCTGGGCCTGGAATTCAGTCTTGGACGTCTGCGTCTGGCTGGACCCAGTGCGTTGCTCATGGCTGCGATTCAGGCTGGAGCCGCCGCCTCACTGGGCTATTTGGCTTCTCTCAGCTTCGGCTGGACCACTACCGAATCAATGTTTGTGGGGGCCGCCCTTTCCATCGGCAGCACCATGCTGATCGCCAAGCTCTTCAGTGAGCATGAGCCGCCCAAGGCCCTGCGGGACATGGTGCTTTCCATGCTGGTGGTCCAGGATTTGATCGCCATTATTCTGCTCACGGCACTGACTGCCACGGCTCGAGCGGGCAGCGCGGACGCTGCCCCCATCGGCCGGACCCTTCTTCAGTTGGGACTCTTTCTTGCAGTGGTCTTTTCGCTGGGGCTCTTCATTGTGCCGCGCTTCTTGCGATGGGTCGCCGACCACATGAGCGCTGAGACCCTTCTGGTGGTTTGTTGCGGTCTTTGTTTTGTCTTGGCCGTGGGAGCAGCTTCCATGGGGCTCTCCGTGGCTTTGGGTGCATTTCTGGCGGGCATGTTGGCGGCCGAAAGTGGGCGCGCCCGGGCCATTGATCATTTGGTGGTGCCCCTCAAAGACCTTTTCACCACCATCTTTTTTGTGGCGGTGGGCATGCTTATCGATCCTCGCTACCTGCTTTCTCTATGGGGGCCGATTCTCCTGCTCTCGGGCCTAGTGGTGGTGGCCAATACTCTCTTCACCACCCTGGGGGGACTGTTCGCAGGACACAGCTTCGGCTTGAGTTTGCGCGGGGGGATGGCGCTTTCCCAGATAGGGGAATTTGGCTACATCATTCTAGGCACGGGGGTGGTTGCCGGTGTTGTTCGGCCCGAGATCTATTCCGGTGGAGTGGCCGTTGGCGTCGTCACGGCGGCCCTGACACCCATACTAATGCGAGTGGCCGAACCCTTTTCCCAAGCATTGGAGGCGCGAATTCCGGAGCCCATCCTGGCTCGAATGAGTCTGTATCGTGCCTGGGCGGAGGGCCTGAGGGGCCGGGATCTTCGACGGGAACCTGGCACCTCGAGGCAAGCCTTTCACCTGTTGGGGGATGCGGTCCTCCTGGTGGCCTTCACCCTCGGTAGTCACTGGCTCTATCAATGGATTCAGGGGTGGCTTGAGGGTGCCTTCCATTGGGGGAAGATGCTGGCCAACACCAGCGTGGCGGCTCTTCTGGGGGTGGTTTGGGCAATTCTGATCTACAGCTTGGTCCGCCATGGCAGGCGAATGGCCAGGGACCTGGCGGTGTTGGCACCTATCCCCATCGCTGAGGGTTCCCCGAGGCTGGGGCGCCACGTTCTGGCGGGAGGGCTTCGGATCGCTCTTTTTCTCATGACGGCCCTTCCTTTGCTGGCCATCCTTCAGCCTTTTGTGCCCAAGGGGCCGCTCTTTCTCGTGGCCCTTACCGTCTTTGCCGGAACCTTAATCGTCCAGGTGCGCCGAGCTGTGCCCTCCACCCATTCAATCACCGAGGATCTCCTGGCTCGGTTTCGCCGGGACATCTGATTGGAAGTCTCCATGACCCTGCGTGCCTACCTTCCCATCCTGCTGCTGGTCCTCAGCAATATATTCATGATCTTCGCTTGGTACGGTCACCTTAAACATCTGCGCGAAAGCTCTCTTTGGATCGCCATTCTGGCGAGCTGGGGCATTGCTTTCTTCGAATATGTGTTGATGGTGCCGGCCAACCGGATGGGTTTTGGCCGCTACACACTGCCGCAGCTCAAGATGATTCAGGAGGTGGTGACCCTGGTTGTTTTCGCTATCTTTACCGCCGGGTACATGAAGGAAAAACTGACGCTGAACCATTTCTGGGCAGGGTGTTGCCTTATCGGTGCAGTGTTTTTCACCTTCAGAAAATGACCCCAGAAAAGTTTTCACAAGGCTTGTGTTTCCCATGTTGGATTTCTGATTTTTCCTTTCGCAGCCCATCGGGGTAACCTGTTTGTTTCGAGAATGCTTTCCGCTTCGGGTGCTTCATGGTGTCGTTTTCATTAGATTCAGAGGGGCAGGTGCGTGGCGGATGGAAGGCCCTCCTTTTCCTGGTGGCCTACTGGATCGTCGCCAATGTTCTGGAAATTCCCGTAGTCGTCGCTGGCTTGGCGCTGAAAATCGATTTTCGCCCCTGGGTGCAATTTAAGTTCGGCCCTCTTCTCGGTGTTTTAGCCGGAGTGGCTGTTACGGCTGCTTTCCTGGCCATCGAGCGAAAATCCTTTCGCACGGTCGGTTTGAATCTCAACGCGCGCTGGGCCCGCGAGCTAGCTTTGGGGACGCTGGGCGGCATTGTAATCATGGTGGCCACCGCCTTGGCGCTGCTCTCGCTGGATGGCTTTCACTGGGTTCGCAATCCCCAGGGGAGCCTTTCCGGCATTGTGCTCGGCTTACTGATTTTCCTGGCCGTTGCCCTCAACGAGGAAATTGTCTACCGCGGCTACCCCTTTCAGCGCCTAGTCGAACACCTAGGTCCTTGGCCCACCCAGCTCCTGCTGGCAGGCCTCTTTACCCTCCACCATTGGGGTAACCCCGGAATCGCCGACGCCACCCCCACCCTGAAAGCCTGGACCACCCTGAACATCGCCCTAGCGGCCGTACTGCTAGGGCTCTGCTACCTCAAGACCAAAAGTCTGGCCCTACCAGTAGGTGTTCACCTCGGGTGGAATTGGGCCCAGGGAAGCCTTCTGGGCTTTCATGTCAGTGGCACTACCGTGGTACAAGGGTTCTGGACACCCAGTCTCCACGATCAACCAGCTTGGTTGACGGGCGGTGTGGTGGGGCTTGAGGGCAGCGCGATTTGCTCGGGCGCCATTTTGATTGCGATTCTGGGGTTGCTGTTGTGGCGCCCAAAGAAGGCTGCAAACTGAGCGAGGCAAGAGGTTCTACTCTAAATCCCCAAATTTCGCTGGATCAGTTTCTAATCCCACCCACCCGCAATCCATGCTCAGACTCATTGTTCGACCCGGGCGAAGTAGCCCCACTCGCCAATCTTGTCCCAGCGGGAAGGGCATGTAACGTGGCGACTGGTTCGGGGCTTCGAAGCGCAGCACGACGAGATCGGTGGTATGGCGAGGAATGGTGTCCTTCCCCCAGCGGCGGTAGGCCACCGGCAGGGGAAGCGATTCCAGGGAGACCTTGTGATCGTTGGGTCGGATCTCGGCCACAGCATCTTGGCCCGTCCAAGCAACTCCGGGCCAGCGGTCGCGTGGCCCAGTCCAGACCTTTACTACGGTCTGGGTCGGGATTTTTGAAATTTCCAGGCGAAGGGTGAGCTTGGCAGTGCCACTGCGCTTTGGTGTTTCCCAAAGTATCAGAACCGTAATGCAGCTCAGCAGCATTGCGCCCCAGAGAACATAGAACCAACGCCGACGGAAATGGATCGAGGTTGTCACAGGTTTCCTCATAACTGCAGCAAGTAACCTGGCAGCCGTTGAAAAGCTTCCCGAAGGGGGCGTTCGTCGGTTTCCTTTGCCAGGGTTACCCAAAAGGTATAGGAGATGTGGGCGCCATGGTGAATCGCCGTGGGTTCTTGATCTGCTGAAGCCTGCGGACCCAGATGCTCCTGTATCAATTCTGCGATACGGGCTGGTTCCAGAATTCCGAGCCTTCCGATCACCTTGAGGGGCACGCGGCAGGGGTAACTGATTTCGGGGCGAGGGCAGGCATCCATGAGTCCAGTCTACTGGCGTGTCAATTCTTTTAGGAATCCTAGCTTTGAGCCCAGAACTTGCTTAAATTAAATCTGTCAGTCACTAGGAGCTCCTATGCGCCGTTCCCGTTTTGCCTCAGGTTTTTCCCTGATCGAATTACTTTTGGTTTTGGCGATTATCGGCATCATCTCTGCCATCGCCATTCCTCAGTTTCTTGGGCAGCGACGCAGGGCTCGGGTCATCGGCGACGCCCAATCCAGTGCTCGGGTGCTAGCGATGCTGCTGGAAGCGCGAAAAGCCGATAATGGGATCTATGCGACACCTTCAGCCACCACCTATGTATGGACGAAAGCGTCTGTGGCAACAGACGCAGGGCCGACCCTCCTGCCTCAGTTCACCCCTAAAGGGAGCAGCCAGATGGATTTTAGTCTCACAATACCGGTAGCGGGTTCTGGGCTCACCTACACCCTCACCGTTACAGACCCCACCATGGCTAGTGCTCCAGTGCTGACGGCTGATCAGACGGGGGCCATCACCTTGAATGCAGTATATAACAAGTGAAGCATTGACCGGTTTGCATGAAACCGCGGCTTTAGATCGGTTTCAAACGGGTCAGTCAGTGGAGAGTTTGCGGATACTTTTCGAAGGTTTCTGCGGACTGCCGCTTGTTGGAACCAACTTA
>JAUYES010000262.1 GCA_030691225.1 Holophaga sp.
TCGGGCTTCAAGGCTGCCCTGGCCCAACGTTGGCGCCATCGAGAGACCCAGCTTTCCGAAGAGCAAATCCGCTACTGGCTGAGCGAACTGTGGATTGCCGATAGTGCCTCGCTGCCCCTGCGCGGGCTGGCCAAGCTGCGCGGGATCTGGCCCTACGCCGGTGAATGGCTGAACCGTCAATCTTCCGCTGACCGAAAAACAGCCATCGATGCCCTGGATGAAGTGCTTGATCCAACGGTGGCCAAACCAGCGTTGTTCGGCTTACTGGCCGCACGGGGTGGGGATGATGTCTCCCACCTCCTGGCTATCCGTGCGCATCTACTTCGAGCCGAACAGAGCCAAGCCTTGGTCCTGGTGGACCAAATGCTGGAGGAATTCCGCCAAGGCCAAGCGCTGAGTCTGGCTTGGTCCAACCCAGAACCGGCAGCCTCCGACGAAAGCGCTGAGGACGGCGACGAGGGAACCTACAGGGCACCACCGCCGCCCGCGCCTTACGCCGATGCCTCCGTGGATCGGTTGCAGCGCTGGCTGAAACCCTTCCGTGAAGCCAAGGTGGCCCAGCCTGTGGAAGCGCGTTTCCGAAAACTGCTGAAGGAACGCCGGGATGCCGGTGCAGTGCCCACTGCGGCCTGGCGCTTTGCGTTTCAACTGGCCCTCCCCACCGAACTGCCCAGCCTGGCCCAGGACCTGGACAAGGCTTGGTTCCGAGGAGAGGTGGCACCGGAGCAACTCGGCAGTCTGTGTGAAGGCATGGCAACCGTGTTTCCGAGCGAAGTGCCTCGGTGGTTGGCCCGCTGGCCCCAGAGCTACGGTTTTTATCACGCCCGTCAGCGCGCCACCATCCTGGCGAACCTCAAGCAATCCACGCCAGCGGCCCGAGTCCTCTTCGAGAGCCGCCGCCGCGCCCTTTGGTCCACGAGCGAAGAGATCCAGGCCTTTGACCTCTGGCGCAAAGTGGGGGCCTCGAGTTCCCCCGAAGCCAAGGCGCCCGCCACCTGGAGCGCCGCCCTGCCCTTCTGGGGGCCCAAGTTCGATGGATCCTCCCCAGCCCTGGGTGAGCGCTTGAAGGCTCATCCCCTGGATGTTCTTTCGGCCCGTGCCATGCTGCGAACGCCTTTGCCCGCCGGAGAGGATGCGCTGTTCCGGGTGGCGGTGGCATTGAGAGAAAACATCCAGCGTTCCAATGATCAAACCCTGCTGGATCTGAAAGCTGCCCGGGGCCTTCTGCCCAGCTCTTGGCGCGCCGCGCGCACCGCCCTGGGGTCCCGCACGCCTGAAGCGCTGGGGCGCATCCTGGTGGAGCGAAAAATGAAGTCTGCGGATATCAATGCCGCCCTCGCCGATCTAGCGCGCATGGCGAGCAAGGCGGCGGATGACACCCAGCTCAAAGCCGCCCTCGGCCTGCTTGGGGAGCGCAAAGCCCCCAACCTGAAAGAGCTCCGCGCCGAACTTGCGTTGAACATGCCTGCCAAGCAGGAAGCCTATCGCATCGTGGATGGGCGGCCGGCCCCAATCCGGCCCCGGGATCTCTCTTGGTCCATGTTGGCTCAGGTTCTCAAAGCGGAGGGCGTCCGATGAAGCCGCGTGATTTCGTCTTGTTCACAGCTTCCCTCGTCCTCCTGGCGGGTGATTCGAAATTGCCACTGCCACCCGCGCCGCTGCGCATGGTGATCCCGGATGTGGCGCTCTTCGATACGGCCCTCACCGGCGGCTACCAACAGTTTTTGAATGGTGAGCCCAAGGCCGGAGATCCCGTGGTATCGGCCTGGCGCAAGACCCAGGTGGGCTCCAAGCTCGAAGATCAATGGAGCAAATTCGCCGAGTCCCTGCCCCTGAACTGGGCCGACATCAAAAAACTCCAGCCCAGGAGCCTTGGCTTGGCCCTTCTACAAGTGGGGCACCTGGAGGCGGTGCTGATTCTGGAAACGCCCCTGGCCGTGATACCCCTGGAGCTGCCTGCCGGTGAGAAAAAAACGCATGGCGGCATCCCCTACTCGATGGTTGTGAAAGGCGCTGCCGATGCTTCCGAAGATCCCGATCGGCGCATGGGCTTTGCCTGGGCTCGCAGTGGCTCCTTCCTCTTCCTGGCCACCAGCGAGCGCGCCTTGAAGCTGGCCCTGGATGAAGCCCTGGGTGGTCGCGGCATCGCCGCCCCCATGCCTGGGTTGATTGCCATGGAGCTGGATCTGGATGTGCTGCGCAAGGATCGCTACTTCCGCCGCGAATTCCTGTTCCCCGAAGGACCCGAAACCGGCAAGCTGCGCACTGCCCTTCGCAAGGAAGGTGGGCATCTGATCGAGGTGCGCGAAGGCACCAACGAGCCGAGGAACGCGGTCTTCACCTTTGAATCGCCGAACGCTGCCACCGCAGGCTGGGAACCCGAAGGCACCGTCTTTTGGCCCGCCTTCCGGCGCGGTCTGCTGGAACCCATTCCGGTGCTCCTGGATCAGCCTGTGGCCACGGTGCGCCCCCTGCCGGCTGCCACCACCGCCGCCACCGAGGACCGCTACCTCACGGACTTCACGCGGCCCAAGATGGCCGAAGGCAGCTCACCTTGGGAGGAGGGTGATCTCGCCACCTGGAAAGCGTTGCTCCAACGAACGCCCATTGCCAGCTGGGGCTTCTGGGTGGGATCCGATGGCATCCGCCGCATGGTATTTCCGTGGCCCGAGGCCCAGGACGGCGCCTTCCTAGAGACCTGTCGCGCCACGGTGGTGCGCCGAACGGGACGCACCACCGCGGTAAAAGAAGGGGATGCCCAAGAACTTCGTGTGGGCCCCAACCTGCCTGCTTTGGCCATTCGCCGTACCGGCGGTTTTCTCTGGGTCGGTCCCAGCGCCAAGGCGCTGCAATCGGTTCTAACCCCTGCCCCGGGTGGGGATCTCATTCGCTGGACGCGGGTGAATCTCACCGCAGTCCGCAAGGAAGCCGGAAGGTGGGCCAAGGTCGAAGGCCCCGCCCGACCCGAACAAGTGCGCCCCCTCTCGGATCGCGTGCTTGGCCTGCTGGGCTGGATGCCCACCACCACCTCGATCTCGGTGGAGCGACGCAAAACAGCCAGCGGATGGACCGAAAAAATTGTGTTTGATAGCCCAGGAAAATAACGCAAGTCAAAGCAGTTCCCTGCCATGTTGCCAACCACCGATAAATCACCTGCTCTTTTTTATCGGTGTTCATCGGTGTTCATCGGTGGCTGATTATTCTCTTTTTTGCAGTGCCACCGATGGACACCGATAAAGAGCAGACTTCTCGATCCGTTTTTTCTCACCGCATTCACCGGCTCCTTTTCCCTTTTCGATGGCCCTTACTCCTGGCGACCATCCTCGTTCTAGCCCTTCTCTATCCGTGTCCATCCGTGTTCATCCGTGGACTGTTTTTTTCTGATTTCGCTTCGACCAACAAAAGAAAAGTCCACGGATACACACGGATAAACACGGATAAAAAACAGGTTCGCTCCCAACGCATTCTTCTCCGTTCAACCCCTGGCAATTTGCGGCAGAAACACCGCTTGCGCCGGATCGCCTTTCTCTACCCAAACCTTCCACCCAAGCCATCATCTCGGTTGAAAACGTGGCACTGGGATGGCTCGAATCTGGAATCCAGTCCCAACGCTACCGATGCACCCCTGGCGGTGGGCTCCCTGCAGAAGCCCTTTGTGGTGCGTGCCTGGGCCATGACCCATCCAGGCCAGGAGGCTCCACGGGTTGCGTGCACCTCCACCTCGGGTTGCTGGCATCGCGGAGGCCACGGCGAGATCGGTCTTGCCAGAGCCACCGCTGTGTCGTGCAACAGCTACTTCCGCCATCTGGCCATGGAAACCCCTCTCGCCCTATTGGCGGCGAGCCTCCACCGGGAAGGTTTCCGGAACCGGCTCCATTCTCCCGAGGCCGCCATTGGCTTAGCCGATGGCCAGCCGTTGCTGGTGATCTCCCCTTCCGCGCTCTTAGCGGCCTACGCCGACTTGGTCCGCACGCCGTGGGCCGTAGGGGAGCCCATCCAGCGCCAACTCCTGGCCGGGCTTCGGGAAGCCGCCCTCACCGGCACCGCCGGTGCGCTCAAGCAGCGCGGCTATTGGGCCAAAACCGGAACCATTCCCTCCCCTTCCGGCAACCCTCTCCAGACCTGCGGACTGGCCCTGGCCGTGGATGATGCCGGTTGGGCTATCCTGGCT
>JAUYES010000263.1 GCA_030691225.1 Holophaga sp.
GGATGAACACGGATGAACACGGATAAAAAAAACACCAACAGGCCTGCTTCTGAGTCGCGCGTTGTCGCGGTACCGGGTGATCCATGCGCGTGAAGACCTTCGAAGCGGCCTCCATGCAGGAGGCTCTGTCCATCATCAAGAAGGATATGGGCGAAGAAGCATTCATCCTTTCCACCAAGACGAAACGCGGGAAAGGCCCTCTGGGTCTGGGCGGGGATGCCGTTATCGAAGTGACTGCCGCCGTAGACGAACAAACATCCCAGGCCCCCTTACCTGTTAGCGGCGGAACCTATGGCCTGCGGCCGCCCTTGACCACCCGCACTCCTGAACCTCCTAGCACACCGAAACCTCAGGCTCCGGCCATTCGAACGACTTCGACGCCGCCCGCACCACCCATGGATTTGCAACCCATTCGCCGAGAACTCCTGGAGATCAAAGGCGCCGTGGAAGCCTTGAAGGAACAGGATTCCAAGAACGTTACGATCCTGCGTGAGCTAGACCAAATGAAGGCCCTGCTCTCCCGGATCCAGCGCCAAGGGATGCCCTCGGCCCAAATCCAGCTTCCTCCTAGCTTGCTGGAACTCTACGGGGATCTGCTGGCCAACGACGTGGACCCGATGATCGCGTTGCGGCTATGCGAGTACACCCAGCGGGCGCTCACCGAAGAGGGCGATGCTGCCACCGTGGACCCCGAGCGGGCGCGGCTCTTCATGCGGCGTGTGATCGCCAACTTCATCCCTGTGGCTTCTCCCATCCAGTTGGAACCCGGCAAGCTCCAGGTTGCAGCCCTGGTCGGCCCCACCGGGGTGGGGAAAACCACGACCATCGCCAAGCTCGCGGCCTATGCCAAGCTGGAGCTCAAACAAAAGGTGGCCCTGATCACGCTAGATACTTTCCGCGTCGCCGCCGTGGATCAGCTCCAGCAATACGCTCAGATTCTGCAGGTGCCAATGCATGTAGCGCTCACGGTCGAGGATCTGCGTTCGGCCCTGCGCTTCTACCAAGACCGCACCCTGGTCCTGATCGATACGCCTGGCCATAGCCCCAAGAACGACGACCTGCTCGAACAGATGCGGCGCTTCCTGGAAGAACTCCCCATGGTGGAGACGCACCTCGTGCTTTCCGCCACCACCAAGCCCAAGGATCTGGCCGATATAGCCGCACGCTTCGAGCCGCTGAAGCCCGGTCGGCTCATCTTTACAAAACTCGATGAAACCTCCACCTACGGGCCCATTCTATCGACCCTGGTGCGCATCAAACGGCCCCTGTCCTACCTCGGAATCGGCCAGGAAGTTCCTCATGATCTTGAATTAGCCACTAGCCGCCGTGTGGCGGACCTCATTCTTCCTGTGCCGCAGGTGATTGTATGACCGCAAACGACCAAGCTTCCCGCCTTCGGAACATGGCACGGCAGCAGATTCCAGAAGCAACGTTGTTCAGCTCCCGTGTCATGGCCGTAACCTCGGGCAAGGGTGGTGTCGGAAAAACCAACGTGGTTGCGGGTCTTGCCATGGCCCTGGCCCAAACCGGGCAGCGCGTGGCAGTTCTGGACGCCGATTTCGGCCTCGCCAACCTCGATATTTTGCTTGGCCTTTCGCCAACCCACACCCTGGAGCATGTGCTGCGCGGCGAAAAGGTATTGGAAGAAATCATCCTGGATGGCCCCATGGGAATCCGCATGATCCCAGCTTCCAGCGGCATTCAGGAGCTCACCCGCTTGGACACAGCCGCCGAGTTGCGCCTGATCCAAGGCCTTCAGCGAGTATCTGAAACCACGGACTGGATGCTCATTGATACGGCGGCTGGCATCCACGACTCCGTCATCAAGTTGCTTCTCGCAGCCCAGGAAGTTTTGCTGGTGACCACCCCGGAGCCCACCTCCCTCGTTGACGCCTACGCCATGGTGAAGGTCATGCATTTGCGGGATCCCCAAAAGCCAATCTGGCTGCTGATCAACAATGCCCAGAGCGAGGAAGAAGCCGAGGAAACCATCGAACAACTCCAAGCCGCCACCCGGCGTTTCCTGGATCGAGAGCTAAAGACCTTGGGCATGATTCCTTCGGATCCGTGCCTCTTGCAGTCCGTTCGTGAACAGCGGGGAGTGGTCGAACGTTTCCCCCGCAG
Organism: Holophaga sp.; assembly: GCA_030691225.1. Lineage (GTDB taxonomy): Bacteria > Acidobacteriota > Holophagae > Holophagales > Holophagaceae > JAYREN01. The sequence continues at coordinate 2,125 of JAUYES010000263.1, forward strand.
CCCATCGGCCATGGCCTTCCGCCAGATTGCGGACCAATTGAAGAAAAAGGTGCCCTTACAAAAAGATGGATTTGCCTCATTCTGGAAACAATTGAGTTTTGAGGAGTCATGAATCCGGCAAAGAAGGAAACGCTTTCGCTGCCAAAGGCAGCGGATCCCGCAAAGGTGGCTCCCAAACCGGGCGCCGGCCGAGCGGCGACAGTTGCCTATCAAAAAACCGCCACACTTCCCGTTGTAGAGCTCGAAGAAGACCTCCCGGATCTCGATCTCTTGCCGGAAATGCCTCATGATCCAGCGCGTCCAGAGATTACGGATGATCTGGATATGTTCAATGATCGCGAACTGCTCATCACGGAATGCCTACCTTTAGTCAAGTTCGTAGCCCATCGCATCAGTTCCAGACTTCCTGCCCATGTCGAATTGGACGACCTGATTCATTCCGGCATCTTGGGGCTCATGGATGCCATCAAAAAATTCGAACCCAGCCGCAACGTAAAGTTCAAGACTTATGCCGAACAACGCATTCGCGGCTCCATTCTGGACGGGTTGCGCGATCTCGATTGGGTGCCTCGGTCCCTGCGGCGCAAGAAAAAGGACATCGAGAGTTCCTACCATTTCCTGGAACAGCAGTTGGGTCGCGCCGCTACCGATGAAGAAGTGGCGATTCACCTGGGTTGCACCCTCGAGGATCTTCACAAATCCCTGGACGAATTAAAGGGCGTCACCCTGGGCACCTTCGTGGATGCCGGTGAGGATGGCGATGGTGAGAACCTGATCAGCTTCGTTCCCGACCTGGACGCCGAAGATCCACATATCACCCTACAGGCCAGGGAACTGCGCACCATGCTGAAGGGTGCCGTTGACAAATTACCCACCAAGGAACGCTTTGTGGTGCAGCTCTATTACTTTGACGAACTCACCATGAAAGAAATTGGCACTTTGTTGAACATTACCGAAAGTCGGGTATCGCAATTGCATACCAAATCCATGCTCCGACTCAGGGGCAAGCTCAAAGAACGGCAAATCGAAGGTTAAGCGGGTAAGAAATGGCCAAGATTCTCAGCCAAGAAGAGGTGGATGCCCTCCTGAAGTCCCACACCAAGGGACCTAAGGCAGCTCCGGCTGCACCTACCCATGTTGAGAAACCAGCTGCCGGCGTTAAGGCAAAAAAAGCCCCGCAACAGAAGAAAGTCAGCCTCTATAACTTCCGCCGGCCCGACCGGGTCAGCCGGGAGCAAATGCGAACCCTGCATTTCATGCACGATCGCTTTGCCCGGAATTTTTCCAGCTCACTCTCGGC
>JAUYES010000278.1 GCA_030691225.1 Holophaga sp.
GCTCAATCTCCGAGGTCTGGATCTGGATCTGGTCGGAGCCGGAATTTATCCCTTCGTGCTGGTGGGGCAGAGCATCGATCGCGCCTTCTACGACGCTTTGAACAGCTATACCGGCGAGCCCGGCTCCGATGGCGTGGTACGGGTGGCGAGCGCCAACCTCAATTACGGCTACCTGCGCCTGCGCCAGGAGGGCAGCTCCCTGAAAGAACCGGTGCTGATTCGTTCCAAACCCACCGCCATCGGTGTGCTGCCGGGGCGTTCCCATTCGGGCGAGGAGATGGGCATCCTCCGCAGTATCACCCTGGCCAATGCGGCCGACCATCCCACGGTGCAGTGGCTCACCAAATGTCTGGCGGTGAAGAGTTCGCAGGATTATGCCGGGCTCAGCCAAGAGCTGGAAGCGTTGACCGCCCAGACCCAGGCGGATGAACGCGAAGTGAAGGTGATGCGGTTTCCCTTTCCTCGCACCTTTTACACGCCGCGCTTCAACATGTTGGTCTTTCACATCATGGATGACCGAGGGCAGACCCTGACGGATTACGATCTCCTGATTACCGCGGGGCCCGACTATGACGAGCAGCACCTGCCAAGCGGATTCTTTCAGGATCGGCAGCGTAATCAGCGGGATCCAGGGATGCTCACCTATTACCTCAACTACGATGTGTTGGATAACGCCCTCAAGAACAGCGGGCTGGAAGGACGGCTCGGTTTCCGCTTGGTGGCACGGCCAGCCGAGGAACCCGGCAAGCCCAAACTCGTGTTCTACAAATCACTGGATTACTGTGGCCAAGCCACCGAGGTGGAAGCCTTTTTGCGGCCCAACGAAACCCTGATGGTGGAGATTGAAGTTCAGCGCAAGGTCGATGCGGCGGTTTGCCAGCTACCGCGCACTATTCAGCCGAGTGCCATTTCACCCAAGCCCACGAAGAAGCTGGTGCCATAGGTGTGCGAAACGATTAGAAGCGAGTCTTAAACAGGTAAGAAAGTTCTACCCGCAGGAAGTGTCCTCCATCCTTGCCGACATAGAAATCGCCAGGGGTGAGGTGCTCGTAAAGAATGTATCCCTTGAACTCGGGGCTGAATTTGTAATCGGCCCGGAACTGCAAAATATCACCGCGAGTCTTGCCGGTTCCAAAGGTGGTTCCAGGAAGGATGCTGGGGGCCTGCAGGGCGGCCATTTTGTAATAGGTGGCGCGCAAATCCAGGGAAGCCAAGGGCGAGAGACGCACTTCCTCTTCCCACATGACAGTGTTGGTGGAATAGGCCACACCCTTTTCGGGCACCTGGGAATAGATGTAGAGCTCGCTCCAGCGGGGCCAGCGGCTGAAGATCGGGTCCCAGGCGGTGATCTTGGAGGAGGCCGTGGAATTGGGATCCTGCCCCGACATCGCAATGTAGGCCGCGGAGAAGGTGGGCTTCCAAGGTGCTGCGACGACTTTTTTTACCCGACCATAGCCGCCCCAGGAACCGATGTCTCGGTGCGTTTCTGCGGTGCCGGGGCGCCCGTCCTGAGTGCCCCACTGGTACGCGAATTCACCATTCACGCTCCAGCCATCCTGGAATTCCCGCACGGCGCGACTGCCGAGGGTGCTGATGCGACGATCGGCCTGGAACTGAGCATTGGCGATGGGTCGATAATCGTTTTTCTCGGTTTTCAGAAAATAGTAGGCCTCCAAGGTGGTGCCGGTCCATTCCTTGGCGGTGTAATACAGGCCCAGGGCCTGTTCGTCGCGTTCATTCAGGCGCTGAGGTGTTTCCCCTGGGCCATTGGCCTCGTTGAGTCTTGGGAGGTATTGGTCCTTGAGGGGATTCGAAATGGCAAGAAATTCGAGCTTGGAACGGCTCCAGGAATACGTGAGATCCAGGGCATTAAAATAGGCCGCCCGGGAGCCATCGAGGGCGCCGCCATCGAAGAGGACAAAGCCTTCGCCGCGCATGAGGTTCTGGCGACCCACCCGCACCGACCAGGCCTTGGAAAATTTGTAGTCGACATAAAAGGTATCGAAGAACACTTCGCGTCCGTTGTAAGCCTTGTCGGGGCGCGTGATCTTTCGATTCTCATTACAAATCCCGACCGAGAATTCCAGATCCGAAGTGGGATTGGCGGTGAGCCAGGCGCGGCTGCGGAAGCGGTAGTACGTGCTGAAATCCACCTTGGCGTCGTTGTGATCGATGATGTTGTCGTGGTCTTCGAGGCGCACCCTCTCTTCAAAGCCCACTTCAAAAATGCCCCTAGGTGCAGGTGCCTGGGCCATGAGTGACGATGAAACCGCAAGGGCCATCGCCAAGCGCGACGGAGTGAAATAGGTCTTCACGAGGCCTCCAAGGGGCATTTGGAAATCGAGTTTGGAAGAATGCTTAGGCGAGGGCACCCTCGACTCGCATGCCCAGTGCGGTCATCAAGCGGTGGTCGTGGGATTCTCCGGGGTTAGGGGTGGTGAGCAGCTTCTCGCCGGTGAAAAGCGAATTGGCACCTGCGAAAAACGCCAGGGCCTGCATCTCGTCGGACATGGCCGTGCGACCGGCGCTAAGCCTGATCCGGCTTTTGGGGAACAGGATGCGCGCTGTGGCGATCATGCGGATGAATTCCAGGGGCGGCACCGGTGGCAGATCGGCCAGGGGTGTGCCTTCCACGGGTACCAGATGATTAATGGGGATGCTTTCGGGAACCGGATCCATTTCGGTCAATTCCTGCAGAAAATGAATGCGGTGATCGATGGTTTCGCCCATGCCCACGATGCCGCCGCAGCAGACTTCCAGGCCCGCCTGGCGCACCGCATCGATGGTTTCCAAACGTTCGTCGAACTTGCGGGTGGAGATGATGGTCTCGTAGAAATCCTTGCTGCTATCGATGTTGTGGTTGTAGACCTTGCAACCCGCACTTTTCAGCTTCTTGGCCTGATCGACATTGAGCATGCCCAGGGTCACGCAGACTTCCATGCCCATGCCTGCCACACCGTGCACCATTTCGAGCACGGCATCGAAGTTCTTGTCATCGCGCACTTCGCGCCAAGCCGCGCCCATGCAGTAGCGAGTGGAACCGTTGGCCTTGGCTTCGGCGGCACCGCGCAACACGGCCTGGACATCCTTCAGGGGCTCGATCTTGAGGCCCGTGTCATAGCGCGCACTCTGGGGGCAATAGGCGCAGTCTTCCGGGCAGGCGCCGGTCTTGATGGAATCCAGGGTGCAAAATTGGATCTCTTCGGGGTTCCAATGCGTTCGGTGAATGCCCTGAGCCCGGAAGAGGAGTTCCGGAAAGGGCAAATCATGGATGGCGCGGATTTCGTTGGGAGTCATGACACCTTTCGAGCAGCAAAACTCAAGGGTACCACGGGCCTGATTGGCATCCGGAAGGACAGGGATCACATTGCCAAGGGCTAACGGTTATTCGCTATTGAGTCGGTAGCCGACGCCCGGCTCCGTAAGGAAAAAGATTGGTCGATTCGGATCGGCTTCGAGCTTCTTGCGCAGCTGGGCCATGTAGATGCGCAGGTAGTGATTCTGGCCCTCGGCACCGGGGCCCCAGACTTCGGTTAGGAGTTGGTGCTGCGTGGCCACTTTCCCGGCACGACGCACCAGGGCTTCTAGCAATCGATATTCGATGGGTGTGAGCCGCACGGTTTCCCCTCGTGCCTGGACTTCCCTTCGCTCTAAATCAACCCGCAGGCCTTGGCAGTCGAACACGGCGTGCTGGGCGGTGTTCTGAGCCGTATGGCGAAGTGCGACGCGGATTCTTGCGAAGAGTTCCGCAGCTCCGAAGGGTTTGGTCAGGTAGTCGTCGGCGCCTAGATCAAGGGCGCGCACCTTGTCGCGCTCCTGGTGGCGGGCGCTGATGATGATTACGGGACGATGGCTCCAGGTGCGAAGCTCCCGCAATACCGTTAGGCCATCCGCATCGGGCAGTCCGAGATCCAGCAGCACAAGGTCGGGGTTATGCGTTCTCGCCATGGAAATGCCCTGAGCGGCGGTGGTGGCCGTGAGCACTTGGTAGCCCTGGGTTCCAAGGGTCGGCACCAGGAACCGACGCAGAGGCGCTTCGTCTTCGACGATAAGGATCGAGGGTAGGCTCACGGTTTGGTGTCCTCCGGCTCGGGGGGAATGGAGGGCGCTTCCTCCATGGGCAGTATGACCCGAAAACAGGCACCGCCTTCGCTGGGCGAGTGGGCCTGGATGCTGCCGCCGTGGGCCTTTGCAATGGCATCGCAGATGGCCAATCCAAGGCCCACGCCGCCATCCGTAGTTCGCCCTGGAAGCCTGAAAAACTTGTCAAACACGCGTTCTCGGAAGTCTTCGGGGATGCCTGGACCGCGGTCGCTGACGCGGATTTCCAGGGAAACGTTTTCAATCCTCGCTGCCAGGGTGACGGGGCTTTCGGGGGCGTGGCGGCGGGCATTCTCCAGCAAGTTGATGAGAAGTTGCTCCATGAGCGCTGCGTCCATCGGCACCAGGGGCAGGTCGTTTGGAAGATCCACACGAACCTGTGCGGGTCCCGTTTCCGTGCGGCGCAGCGCCGACCCCACCACTTCCTCAAGGGAATGCCATTCCTTTTGCACGCGAATGGCGCCACTTTCGAGGCGGGTCAGATCCAGCAGGTTGGTGATGAGCAGCGTTAATCGCTGACTTTCGCCGTGGATCATTCCTAAAAGATCACGGCGGGTGGCTTCGGGAATGGCATCGGAATCCAGCAGCAACGCGCTGGCGGCCCCCTGGATTCCCGCCAGGGGTGTTCTTAGATCATGCGAAATCGCGCCCAGTAGGGAGCTGCGCATTCGTTCGGATTCATTTTCCAACCGAACTTGCTGGGCAGTTTCCAGCCAGCGCACCCGTTCCAGGGCCAAGGCTACCTGCACGGCGAAGCCCCGCAGCAGTTCAAGGGTTTCAGAGTCTAGTTCGTTGCGATCGCTGGCCGGGAGACACAGGACGCTTTCCAAAGCGCTGCCATGGCCGAGTGGCAGGTAGGCATGGTGGCCATCCAGCTTTGGCTCGAGGGATTCTTGTTGGGAACCTGGTCCAAAACTAGGCACGGCGAGTGGTTCCTGCGCTTGCTCAGGCAGCGTTTTCCACGAGTCATCGGCTTGGCGCACGAGGAGGTAGATGGGGCGGTGAATCAGCCGTTCGCTCAGGTGGCTAAGGGCAGTGGCGATCTCCAAGGGGGAAGTGCATTTGGCGAAGTTGCGCCCTAACAGGAGCAAGGCCGCCTGGAGCGCCGCTCGGCGCCGAGAGGTCCGCGTTTGCTGATCCAGGCGTTCGGAAAGCGCCACGGCGAATTGTCCACCGCCCAGCACGACGATGAAGAGGGCCATCAGGGGCCAGTTGCCCACGCGAAGGCTGCCTTGGGCGCTATCGAAGACCAGATCGAAGATGATCGCGCTGGCGAGAACGGCGATGGCACCGGTTCCAAGCCCCCATTTTTGGGCGATGAGGGCCGTTGCCAGGAGAAAGAGCAGGAAAATTGCGGGTAAGGGCAATTCGGGCGGAAGGATGGCTCCCAGGCCCAAGCAGGCACCCAGAATCCCTAAGCTGCCAAACAGGGCGCCCAGGCGATCACCTAGAGGTGGCATAGCAGGGTGGCGTGGGATTTCGGGCGCAAGGGCCAATGAGGTGATTTGGATGCTGGGCTGGCGGCGGCGAAGTTCCTGCGCCGAGGAATGTCCCAGGCGGCCCCAGGGCCAACGATCCTGGCTGCGCCCCATCAAAATTTCCTCGGCACCCGTTTGCTTGAGCCCTTCCAGGATCCCCGTTACGCGTGTGCGAGCCTGGATCCAGAGGGTTGTTGCCCCGAGGCTCTGGGCTTCCTCCAACCAGAGGCTAGCCTGGTCTTGCTCCTCGGGTTCTTCTTCGCCAATTACCTGAACATGCAGGGCGATCCAGGGGCGGCCACTTTCGCGTGCCGCCCAAAAGGCTGCGTGGATGAGCTTCAAGGCCTGGGCATCGCTGCCTAGGGACACGAGAAGCGGCTTTGAAGATTCAGGAACAGTTATTTCGGTCATCGCTGTCATCGCTGTCATCGCTGTCATTGCCGTCATGGAGGTCGCCTGGGACCCTTGATGGTACGCGATGTAAAAAGACCGTAAAAATCACCGAGCCAAGAGCTCAGGAAGGGAAGACCGCATCTAATCTGGCCCCTAA
>JAUYES010000280.1 GCA_030691225.1 Holophaga sp.
GATGACATCCAGGTTGTGCTCGATGACGATCAGGGTGTTGCCGGTTTCCACCAGGCGGTTCACCACCTCCAGTAGCTTCTGGATGTCCTTGAGATGTAAGCCCGTGGTGGGTTCGTCCAAAATGTAGAGCGTGCGACCTGTTGCGCGCTTTGAGAGTTCCTTGCCAAGCTTCACGCGCTGAGCTTCGCCTCCACTCAGGGTCGTCGCACTTTGGCCCAGGCGAATGTAGCCAAGACCAACATCCATCAACGTTTGAAGTTTGTTCGCCAACACCGGGATGGGCCCAAAAAGCTCCAAGGCCTCTTCCACGGTCATGGCCAACACATCGGAAATACTCTTGCCCTTGTAATGCACTTCCAAGGTCTCGCGGTTGTAGCGCTTGCCTTTGCACTGTTCGCAGGTGACATAGACATCGGGTAGGAAATGCATTTCGATGCGAATGACCCCGTCGCCCTCGCATTTTTCGCAACGACCACCCTTCACGTTGAAGCTGAAACGACCCGCAGCGTAGCCCCTGGCCTTGCTTTCGGGTAGCTGGGCGAAGAGCTCCCGCAGCGGCGTAAAGAGACCGGTGTAGGTGGCCGGATTGCTACGAGGCGTGCGACCAATGGGCGCCTGATCGATATCGATCACCTTATCGATTTGATCAAGGCCTTCGATTTTCTTGTGTTTGCCCACCACGTGAACGCCCTGATGGAGCTGGTTCGCGAGGGCCTTGTATAAAATTTCATTCACCAATGTACTCTTGCCACTTCCCGAAACACCGGTGACGCACGTGAAAAGACCAATGGGGAATTTCACATCGATGTTTTGAAGATTGTTCTCCCGTGCGCCCAACACTTTAATGTGCCCGCGCTGCGCCTTCCGCCGCTTACGAGGCACGGCGATTTCTTCTTTGCCGGACATAAAATGACCCGTTATCGAATCCGGATGTTTGGCAACCTCAGCGGGCGTACCTTGAGCCACCAGCCAACCTCCGTGCTCACCCGCGCCGGGGCCTAGATCCACAACGTGATCGGCCTCCAGAATGGTTTCCAAATCGTGCTCCACCACCAACACCGTGTTCCCCAAATCGCGCATGTCTTTCAGGGTCTTAAGGAGTTTGTGGTTATCCCTCTGATGCAAGCCAATGCTGGGTTCGTCCAAGACGTACAGCACCCCTTGCAGTTTTGATCCGATTTGAGTGGCGAGGCGGATGCGCTGGCCTTCACCGCCCGAAAGGGTGGCGGCGCTGCGATCCAGCGTCAGATAGCCGAGACCCACATCATCCAGGAAGCCCAGGCGTTCGTTGATCTCCTTCAAAATCTTCTCGGAGATGACGGCATCCTTGCCATGTAGTTTCAGCGAAGCAAACCAAACCTTGGATTCCCGCACGCTCTGCTGCACAACTTCGGCCACATTTTTATCGCCCACGAAAACGCTGAGCACTTCGGGCTTGAGCCGCTGGCCCCGGCAGGTTTCACAAGGAATGACCCGCATGGACTGTTCCATTTCCGCGCGGATTTCCTCGCTACTGGTCTCCTTGTAGCGACGTTCCAAGTTCCCAATCACACCCTCGAAGGTATGAAGAAATTCGTATTTGCTCCGACCCTTTTCATACTTGAAACGCATGGCGCGGGAACTGCCATGCAGCAGAATTTCACGGATTTCTGTCGGTAATTTTTTCCACGGAACATCCAAGCTGAAATTCAATTTTCCAGAGAGCTGATCGAGCATTTGCGCTCGCCAGCCATCTTCGTTAACGCTCTTCCACCCGCTGGCCTGGAGGGCACCCTGGCTGATGGAAAGATCCGGATTGGGAACAATCAGTTCCTCCGCAAACTGCCGTTTGAATCCCAGCCCATCACAGGCCGGGCAGGCGCCGTAGGGCGAGTTGAACGAGAAGCTACGCGGTTCCAACTCCGGCAGACCTAAGCCAAAGCGGGCGCATTTCCCGTTGTTGCAGGCCAGCTTGCTGGAAAAGAGCCGCTCCTTTCCATCCATGTCGCAGAGAGCGCTGCCTTCCGCTAAATTACAGGCGATTTCCAGGCTATCCGCCAGCCGAGTCCGGATGGCATCGCTCACCTTCAGGCGATCAATGACCACTTCGATGGTGTGTTTTTTTTGTTTATCCAGCTCGGGTAGGCCTTCCGTCAGATCCAGCATGGTCCCGTTGACGCGAGCCCGGATGTAGCCGCGCTTCATCAGATCCTGAAGCATCTTCTTGTATTCACCCTTACGGCCTCGAACCACAGGCGCCATGATCTGGAGCTTGCTGCCCTCGGGTTGGGTCAGGATTTGATCCGCCATTTCTTGGATGGTTTGACTCGCAATGGGCTGACCACAATCGATGCACATGGGCTTGCCCGTGCGCGCAAACAAGAGACGCAGGTAGTCGTAGATCTCCGTGACCGTGGCCACCGTGGACCTGGGGTTGCGACTGGTGGTCTTTTGCTCGATGGAAATGGCCGGGCTTAGGCCCTCGATGGAATCCACATCCGGCTTTTCCATCTGATCAAGAAATTGCCTGGCGTAGGCGCTAAGGCTCTCCACGTAGCGGCGTTGACCTTCCGCATAAAGCGTATCGAAGGCCAGGCTTGACTTGCCACTGCCCGAAAGGCCCGTGATAACGATGAGCTTGTTGCGAGGCAACACCAG
>JAUYES010000304.1 GCA_030691225.1 Holophaga sp.
GACATGCGCAACATCCGCACTGCACCGAACAGCAGGGAACCGAAATGGGCGAAGCAGGCATTGGCCACGGTACGAATTTCAGCTTCGGAAAGTGCCAGATCCGAATTTCGCAAATTCTCGCGCAACACCCGCCGATGCCGAGAATCCACCCGATGAAAGGCCCGCCCCATGCCCCGTCCGACCGCTAGGGCCACCCGCCAGGGCAGCAAACGAATCAGTGCCTCGGCACTGCGAAACAGGGCAAATTCGAGGCGATGATGCAGAGTGGGTTTAAGCGATTTGGCCATACAAGCATTCCATACAATGGGCTACGCGAATTCCGAGTATCGCATAGGCCTGCCATCATCAAAGACGCCCCCCCTGGAGATGCCCATGCGCTTTGCCATCGCCTTGCTAGGTCTTCCCCTGCTGGCCACACCGCCGACCTTCACGGTGCAAGATGCCATCCAGGCCGAATGGAAACGCCAATCGCCCAGTTTCAGCGAACTGGAGAAAAGCCAGCTCTCCGAATCAGATCGTACCCGGCTGGATCTGACCTTGAAACGCATTGGCGCCCCCAATGCTCCGGCACTGCTGCCCCCCGAGCTGGACAAACCCACCGCCGAGCTCTGGGAAGCCAAGGCCATCGCCGCCAAAACGCCCCAGGAACGGTTCACGGCGCTGTTTTTTTTGAACCGGCTCAAAAGCGCCAAGGCGCTTATGAGTCTGGAGGGGTTGAGGGCGAGCAATGCGAAGACTTGGCCGAAGCATCTGCATCTGGAAGCCTCGATTGCCACGGCACGGTTGAATGGGGGCGAGGTCAAGCCGGAGCTTCAAGGGTTTTTGGATGGGCTTGAGAAGGCCGGAAAAGCGGATCCCGTGCGGGCTCAGGCTGCGATGCTCCGGTTGAGAATTGGTGGAAAGAAGACAGGGGAACCCAAGAATCCCGAAAACCTTTTTGAACGGGATGCCTGGCTACAAATGCCTTGGGCAAAGCGGAAGGAAACGCATCGAACCGAACTGGCACGCATGCTGGAGGCCGCTGAGAACCCGCCAATCCCGCTGGCCAGCCCAAATAACCCGATGGTTGGCCAGCTTCAGCGCCTAATTGAAGGCCTGCCCGAGGATCCAGAGAACGACTGGGTGCCACGATTGTTGCGGCTCCTGAGCCACAAGTATGTGCCGCCGATGCTCGTCCAGGCCACGCTCAGCGGGTTGGCAAAGCAGCCAAAAAGTTCTGCCTTCAAAGCCCTTCCGGTACGCGGCGGTGCCTTTGCGGGGATGGAACTCGCCATGCTGCGACGGCAGATGGGTGAACCGAGCGCGGAGATCCTGCGCAAGGCGTTTCTCCAGGGTGTGGACCCCTTGGCCCGCGCCGCCGCCATCGAGGACCTTTCCGAAGCCCCGGCCGATATCGAGGCACTCATCCAGCGGCTATGGAAGACCGAGGAATACGATGGCGTGCAGATCCTGCTCCAATCCTTGGAAAAATGGAAACTGCCTGAAGATCGCCGCAAGGCCATCCTGCTTCGTTTTCTCGAGCATCCTTGCTGGACGGCACGACTGGATGCCTGGACGGCGCTTCGCAAGCTGGATACGAAAACCCCCTGGCCCACGGCACCCGAACCCACGCCCACCGATGAAGCCATTCTCCGAGAAGCCACTCGCCTGACCAAGGTTGGCAAGCCGGTGCGACTGCGCCTGACCTTTGCGGGCAGGCGCCAGATCGTGCTGAAACTCGATGCCGTCAACGCCCCGATGAATGTGGCGAACCTGGTAATCCTGGCCCGCAAGGGCTACTTCAACGGCCGCTTGGTGCCGCGCGTAGTTCCCGATTTCGTGGTGCAGATGGGTTCCCCCTGCGACACCATGGACGGCGGCCCGGGCTACACGGTGCGCTGCGAAAACAGCCTGACCTGGTACGGCCCCGGCAGCGTGGGCATGGCCCTCAGCGGCAAGGATACGGGCGGCAGCCAGTTCTTCATCACCACCAACGCCACGCCCCATCTCACAGGCAAATACACCCGCCTGGGCGAAGTGGAAGATCTAAATAAGGCCTTGAAGATCCTGGACGACCTGGAACTTGGGGCCAAACTGGAACGCGTGGACGTGCTCGTGCCTGGGATGAAACGGTGAATCCATGATTCCACAGCCTCGCACGCCGCGTTCCCGCAGCCTCATCGTCGTACTAACAGGCGCCCTTCTCGCGTTCGTGGCCTGTGGCAGCAGCAATAATTCCGCCACCCAGTCAACACCCCCCGTGCTCGAAATCGATGCCGCCCTGCGCGCCACCCCTGGGATCTCTGGCGTAACAGAAGTCACTAGTTCGATCACTGGCACTCGCTTTTTCCGCTTCCGACTCACGCAGGCTGTGGATCACAACGTCAATGGTGGCGCCACCTTTCAACAGTTCATCACCCTGCTTTACCGTTCCCGCACCGCTCCGGTGGTGCTCGCCACGTCGGGCTACAGCATTTCCCAGAATCCCGGCCAAGGGGAACCTACCCGTATTTTGGCTGGCAACCAGATCACCATGGAGCATCGTTTTTTCAACACCTCCACGCCCTCCCCCGCCGACTGGTCCAAGCTTTCCATCGAACAATCGGCGGCGGACGAGCACGGCGTAGTCACAGCCCTCAAACCGCTTTTCAGCGGTAAGTGGGTGAACACCGGTGGCAGCAAGGGCGGCATGACCGCCCTCTTCCATCGGCGCTTCTACCCCAACGATGTGGATGCCACCTTGGCCTACGTCGCGCCTATCAGCCTTGCCAATGGTGATACGCGCTACCCGCCCTTCATCGATGCGCGGGGCACCAATAGCTCCCGACTGGCCATCGAAGCTTGGCAGCAAGCGATTGTTTCGAAACGCACCGAAGTGCAGGCCCTGCTCCAGGTCGATGCTGTGGCCAGCGGCGATACGTTCAATTTGCTGGGAGTCGGTAAAACCCTGGAATTTGCGGTATTGGAGGCCCCTTTCACGCTTTGGCAGTACGGCGACGCCACCCTGGCGGCCCAGGTCCCTGCGGCCGACGCCTCCGCCCAGGCGCTCTATGGCTACCTGGATGATGTCTATGGAGGGGTGGTCAACTCCTGGTCCGATGCCACGCTTCTCTATTACCAGGCCTATTACCAGCAGGCAGCTAACCAACTCGGCGCTCCCACCTACAAGGAAAGTCACCTGCCCGGACTGTTGTACCCGGGTCAGGATTTGCCGGCGATTTTTCCCCCGGTAGGAATCTCGAAAATCTACGATGGAGGGGCATCCATGCGTGATATTCAAACCTGGATCGATACCTCGGCCCAACGGGTGATCCTGGTCTACGGAGAAAATGATCCCTGGTCTGCCGCCGCGTTGAATGTACCCGACACTGCCCAAAATCGTGGGGTATGGAAGTACACCGCTCCCGGCGGCAATCATGGCGCCAAACTGGCCACTCTCACTCCTGCCGATAGCGCACAGGCCTACGCGCTGCTGAGTCAATGGCTCAGCGCACCGGTCGTTCCCCAGGCCGCTCCTCCTCCCCTGCCACTGAAACCCTCTGAAGCCCGGACCCAGGACCTGATGGATACCTTTGTGATGCGCAAGCCATTTCGCTGAAAAATAGAATTCACGGCTTTCGGCGTTTCAAAAATTTTAAGAATCCACAGGATGCACTAGGATGGGCTTATGATCCCCTGCCAGCCTTCCATAATTCGCTGCACCCAAAAAGCTCTAGCGCTGCGGTTCCTGGTGTTGTTGCTGATCGCGGCAACCCTTCGCATCCACGCCTTTGATCCGAATGACGTGGCTTCCACAGGGCGCCCGGCTCTGCGGGTTTTCACAGACCGGGATGGCCTGCCTCAGAACTCTGTTGAAGGGCTGCTGGTCGACGCCAAGGGTTATATCTGGGCCGGCACCCAGGATGGGGCCACGTACTACAACGGGCGAGTCTGGACCCATGCGCGGTTGCCCAATGTCCAAGCCTCCCAGTGGATTCGTTCCATGATTTCCACAGTGGATGGGAGTCTGTGGTTCGGCCGCGACCAGGGCGGCGTGTGCCGCCTCAAGGATGGCCAATGGACCAGCTACGACACGGATGAGGGCCTCCCCCATACTCGTGTCACCGCCCTCTTTGAGCGCAAGGATGGCACCCTGCTCGCAGGCACCCCTAGTGGTCTCGCCCGGCTCAGTAATGGTCGCTGGGAACCCGTGCACTTCCCCAGCAACATCCATGAGCCCGGCGTGCTGGGTCTGCACGAAGGCCTTCGCGCCAATGGCAAGGCCGTGCTCTGGGTCGCCACTGAAAAAGGGCTTGGCCTGCTGGAAGATGGTCAGTGGCGCTGGTTCACCAAGGCCGATGGCCTGCCCCACGATACTGTCTGGAGCACTCTCGAAACGGTCGATGATGACGGTCGCTTCATCGTCTGGGCTGGCACCAACGCGGGTCCGGCCACCTGGGATGGCAAAGCCTGGAAGTCCATAGCCGCCAGTGAAAACCTATTCGGTATCAATGTGAATCGGATCCTGGAGGCCCAGGATCCCCAGGGACGCCGATCCATCTGGATCGCCACTGAGCGTGGCCTTGCCGTGCGCCAGGATGGCCGCTGGCAGCGCTTCGATACCAAGCAGGGCTTTCCCAACAACGTCATCCGCAGCTTGCTCGTGCTGACCTCGAAAGACGGTGTTCGCACCATTTGGGCCGGCACCTTTGGCGGACTGGTGCGCATGGTGCACGGCACGTGGCTCACCTTTGATATCCAGGGTGGTCTGCCTGATAACGTGTCCTTTGCCTTGGGGGAAACACGCAATCCGGATGCCTTCTGGGCCGGGTTTCTGGGCGGTGGCTTGGCCCGTTTTGACGGCGGCAAATGGCACACCTACGATTCCAATTCCCAGGTGCCGGATCGCCTCATCATGCGCTTCTATTCCACCGAGGATGAGAAAGGGCGCTCCACTTTCTGGGTCGGCACCCGAGGGGGGGGCATCCTCCGCTTCAAAGATGGGCAATGGACCCGCTTCACGGAAAAAGATGGTCTGCCGGATTCCTGGATTTATTGTTTTCACGAGCGCGTGCTACCCAGCGGCAAGCGCGAGTTATGGGTTGGCACTCGCTACGGCGCCGCCCGATTGGCAGATGGCAAGTGGGTGTCCTTCGGAGATGGCAAGCTCATCCCTCGCAGCACGGTGCTGGCCTTCTGCGAAACCGCCAAACCATCCGGTGGCAAGCAGTTCTGGATCGCCACCCGCGGCGCCGGACTGGTGAAAGAAACGGACCGGGGATGGCAGATTATCAGCACCGAAGATGGGCTTTGCGATGCCCGTGTCACCGCGCTGATGGATCTCCCTCGGCCCGATGGGCACTGGCTTTGGGTGGGCACCTACAACGGCCTCAGCCGCCTCCGACTCGATCAACCGGGCGCTCGCTGGGAAACCATGGGCAAAGAGGCCTTGCCGTCCTTGCCAAGCTCCTTGATCTATCAACTCGCCCACGATGACCAAGGACGAGTCTTCGTGTTCACCCATCGCGGTGTGGTGCGCCTCACCCCTCGGACGCCCACCACGGATAACCCCTCGCCATTCGAGGTGTACACCTACACCACCGGCGATGGGTTGCCCAGCAACGGTTGCACCATGAGTTCTGGCTTCGTCGACCGCAAGGGTCGCCTGTGGACCGGCACAGTGGCAGGAGCGGCCATGCTGGATCTGTCCCAGGAAACCCAGGATCGCACCCCCAAGACACTCCTGCTCGAGCAGGTCAAGCTGGGCTCCGCAAGCCATCCAGTCAACCAGACCCTTGAAATCCCCTGGCGCAGCCCTCGCCTCGTCTTTGAATTCGCGCTGCTGAGCTATTTCCGAGAAGAAGACACCCGCTACAAAACCCAGCTCTCGGGACTAGAGGCCCAACCCTCGGAGTGGACGCCGGATGCCAAGCGGGAATATTCCACCCTGCCCGCCGGAACCTACATCTTTA
>JAUYES010000306.1 GCA_030691225.1 Holophaga sp.
CGCATGGCGTTCCACCACCTCACTCACAAGGGAGGTCATGGAGGTTAGCTCGAGGGTGGCGCTCACTTTGCCCGATTCTAGTGCCGCGACATCCAGGAACCGGCTTATCAATTGGCTCATGCCGGTGCCTTCCTTCACGATTTTCAGAGCTCTCCGACGGATTTCCTCCGGGTCATCTTCTTCGTAGATCATTTCCGCCGTCATCAGGATGCCCTGAAGCGGATTTCGGAGATCGTGGGCGACGATGCCGAGGAACTGGTTCTTTTGTTCATCCAGGGCGCGGAGTTCGACATTGGCCGTGGCGAGTTCGTGGGCTTGGCGCTGGAGTTCAAGGGTGGAGTCATTCACCCGAAGTTCCAGTTCGCGATTGCGCTCACGCAAAATCCGAGTGCGCATCTGGTAGCTCAGGCGTATCAACCAAAAAACACCTGCGAAATAGCCTCCGAGTGCCCACCACCGGAGGTACCAGGGCGATTGAATTCGGAAGGCAAAGCGCCCCTCGGCGGAAACCCTACCGTATAGATCCTTGCTCCGAACCCTGAAGGTATAGGTTCCTTGCGGCAGATTGGTGTAATCCTTCTGAGTCTCGGGGCCCCAGGAAGACCAGGCTTTGTCGAGGCCTTCCAGGAACACCTGATAGCGATTGGCCCCCGCGACCTCGAAGGAGGGCGAGGCAAATTCGAAGCGCAGAGCGTTGTCTGCGTGGCGAAGCTCGGACCCCTGGGATACTTCCGGGGCTGAATCCTGCCCTAGGCGACCCACCCGCCGCACCAGGGTGGCCGGAATCTCGGCGGCATTCTGACGGAGGGTTGGGTCCCATCGGAGGAGACCGGCGGGGCCTCCAAACCAAAGTGCGCCATCGGGCTCGCAGAGCAGGCTAACGATATCCACACCCCTGAAACGAAGAAAAGGTGAGGGGTCCCATTTATAGGTGTTGCCCGATTGAGGCATGGCCCAGCCAACTTCTGAAACCCGACGAATCCTATCGGTGGTGGCCATCAGGATCCGGCCTTTGTTATCCACTTGAATGGCTTGAACCCAACGAGGGCCCTCGGCAAAAAGTCCTGAGAACCTCGGATCCACCTCAAAGCGAGCGCGCCCCGGGTGAAATTGGTAAAGGCCGTTGACGGTAAGTGCGACCACCTGGCCTTGGAGTTCGACCACCTGATTGTTCACCGAAGCGGGTAGGCCCTCGTTGACATCAAACCGCTGCACCTGAACCTTCTTGGAGGCCCCTCCGGTCCACCCCTCTGGGAATTGCACTCGAAAAATCCCTCGAGCGGAGCTGCCGAGCCAAAGATCGCCCTGGGCATCCTCCGCCAGGGAATAGTAGTCATCCAATAAGCCTGGTATCAGCCCTTCGTCCAGCCAGCCCCGCGTGTCATCCCAGCGAAGGGAAGCCAGCCCGCCCTGGAGCCCCACGAACACTCGTGCGGGATCCTTGCGCGACCTCGTAAGGGTAATGGCGACGTTGCTTGAAGGGCGCACCACGCGCGCTACACCTTTGGGACCAAGCTCAAAGACGCCTTGGCCATTTCCCACTAACAAGTGGTCGTTCACCGAAAGGAAACAGAGGTTCTGGACTTGGACACCCTCGATGGCCTTGAAGATTGCCCGGTCCCGCTCTCTCGAAAGGGTAAACAGCCCTTGACCCGTGGCCACGCACAGCGTGCCGCGATGACGATGGATTGCCCAAACGTTTCCGTTGAGCCCGTGGCGCTCGTCTAGCTGAGAAAACGGAGAAGGCCATTCCACACGGGATAGGCCATGATCCAGGGCCAGCCAAAGGCCCGATTGGCGATCCACGAAGAGGGCTTTTACATTTTCGGCCTGAAGCCCGGAGGCCCGATTGAGCCTGTGGCGGATTCGCCCTTGTGGGTTCAGGAAGACCACTCCGCCCCCTGTGGTTGCTAGGGCAAGGGTGCCATCCTGCAGGCGAAGCCCCGAATAGAGAGGGTTTTTCTTCAGGAAGCTATCGGCTTCGGTGGAAAAGCGGGTCATGGCTCCTGCTTCCAGAAGAAAACAGCCTTGGTTCCGGCTACCGATGAAGACCCGTCCTGGACCCATCGAAAGCATGGCGAATACGCTTTCCTTGGCGAAGCGTTCCCCGCCCGGCACCAAATCCAGGCGATCTCCGCGCAATTCCATCAGCCCGAGCTCTCGTTGGCGCACGAAAATTCGATCATCCACCACGAAGGCGATATGGAAGGTGGTTTCGGCCTGCCAACGTTGGAAGCGACTGCCGTCGAACAGCAACAGACACTCTCGCGTCTGAAAGAGCATGCCCCTGGGTGTGGGTGTGGTGACCCAGACATCCGAGAACTCGCGAGCACCGGCATCGAGCTTGGGAAGGAGCGATACGAAGCGCGTTTCGCCTTGCCCGTGCCCCTCCAGATAGCCCAGGTCGCCTACGGTGCCCACAAATATTCGACCGTCCTGGCCGAGTGCAAGGGAACGGACCGTTGTTTGCTTTGGCATGGGAATCAAGCGCCAGCGGGTGCCATCGAATTCCAGCACGCCGAGATTGTTCCCCGCATAGATAAGACCGCCAGGGCCCTGGGCCAGCGCCCAGTTCTGGGCTTCGGCGCCATAGTCTTTGGGTGACCAGTTCCGCAGGAGCGAATCACCCGTTTCCTCAGGCTGTCCCGCCCATGCGGTGCAGCCCAGCAGGAACAATCCCACCAGCCCACGTGCGAGCAACGCCAGAAAGCCACCCACCATTAATCAGCCTCGTTGACGAACTGATCGGCAGGTGCCGAAGGTTCCTCAAGGAATGGAGATGACTTTAGGGCGTCTATTCCGTATCCATCACAACCACCACTTTTTGGGGGCTCTTTTCTGAGGCTTCGCGAGTGTCGTGTTCCAGGCGCAGCACCAGGTAATACGGAGTTGTTTTGTAGCCTCGTTTTTTCAGGGAGAGGTTGACGTTGGCTCGGTTATGGGTATTCCAATAGATTCGCACCACCGGTTTGTCGGCACCGGTTTCTCCCCAATATTCGCCGTCGCAGTAGACGTGCACGCCGGGAGGATCGGTGAAGAGGTTGACCGTGCCGTAGTAAAGCTTTTTCGGGGCGGGGTTTGCCCTGGGGGCGGCACAACCGCAGAGCAAAACCGCAAGAGTGACTGCAGGGATGAAGGGCCTCATATCATTTCCTCCTAGTTGATGGGTTCTCCGGCGGCTCGGATGCCCGATTCGTTGGCAAACCATTCGCCCATGAGATGGGCTTGTTGATAGTCCTTGGCGCGCTGTTCGTAGAGAAGCTGTTTCTGCTGATCGACACCGGCACTCTTCGCGGATTCCAGCTTGCCTAGATCTCCTTTGAGCTCCGTCACCTTGTCGGTGATTTGCACGATGGTTCGTCCCATCTGGCCAACGATTTTTTGACGATCCTCCTCCTGGGAAAGAATCCGATCCACGTTCCACCAGGCATCGAAAAATTTCGCCCCCTGGTAGCAATAGTCAATGGTGAAGGTCAACAGACGGGCTCCTTTGGTGATTTGCCCGTAGCCAAGGCGCTTGAGCTTGACGAGACCGGCTTCCTTCAAGATATCGATGACGGCATCGGTAACCAATTGTTGAGCTAGAGCGAGATCCTGTTTAACGATCATGTCATCGGCCAGTTCTAGTGTGGTCACGGCGTCCATGGAGCGATCCGCGAAGCCCCGCAAGTTTTTGAAAATTTGCATCAACCCGTGTTGTTCGCGCATCCCCGTTACGAGTTCTGCGTGTTGGCGCAGCAAAAGGTTAAGGGCTTGGCGCCCTTTGGCATCCAGCTTTGGGTTGCGACCGGCCTTCTCCAGAAGGGCCCTGGCTCGCTGCAACTTTTCATGGCTGGGGCCGAGGCGTTTGAAAATGGCTCCCGCATTCTTCGCGTTGGTTTCCATAGCAATTTCCACGGCACCAGACGCCCCTATCAGCAATGACAGCGACGCTGCGAGGGCCCCGATCTGGGCAGCTTGGCTTTCTTCGGCGTAGTATTTGAGGTCCTTGCGCCAGTCCTGGTTTTGTTGAACCCGCTCCAGCGCGACTCGCCAGTGTTCGCGGTTGGTGGTGAGCTTGGTAATGCGCTTTTTCAAGACCTCGGTGCGCTGCTCGAGGGCTTTTTGCTCGGGGGTCTTGGGTGGATCCTGGGTAAAGCTGGGCCCCGAGGTTGGATTCCAAGTGGGCTCATTCCAGGTGGGAGCCGAACTTCGATTGCTGTGAGCAAGGCTGCGGGCCTTGTTATAGGCGTCGCTCAGGTCCCGCATATCACCCAAGGATTGGGCGAACAGGGAGGGCGCCAGCAAGAAGGGCAACAGAAGGAAAGGACGCATGGTCATGCCTCGAAGGAGGGAATTAAGACCTAAACGAACAACCCAAATTGGGATGGGCACTCCATCATAGATCCGTGTCCTTCTCGTTGGCCTGCCTGAATATGGGGTAGATGGCCGTTAGACTCATGGCTTCCTATAGCTGTCGGCGGATGAAATTGGCGATGTCTTGACGCGTGGTTCGATGATCTGCCGTGTCCACCATCAGTTCAATGAGCTTGGATTGGAAGACATCATCATCCGGCAAAAGTCTGCCATTCACGGATAGCATCACGATGCCAGCTACCGTCCCGATTCTCTTATTACCGTCCAAAAACGGATGATCACAGGACAGGTGCCACATCAGCGCAGCGGCACAGTCCACCAGATCGCCATTTTCGTAAAAGAGGACATTGTGGGGCGCATGGCAAGCGGACTCCAATACCGCCGAATCTCGAAGTCCCGACATACCCCCGAAAATCCCGATCTGCCGACGATGGAGTTCAAGGACATCCTCCATACCCAGGATGATGAACGCACTCATTCAGCCAGCGCCTTGAAAGTCTTTGCATACCGAGACTCGGCAAGCGCGGCATGGGCTCCCAGTTCGTCTGGCGTAATCCGTCGCGTGATCTGGGGCACGATGGTCAGGGAATGACCGTCCGTGCTGATCTCCAGCGGCGTCTCAGGGGTAATGTGAAGCAGTTCCAAAAGGCTCTTTTCCAATACCAGGGCATATGAATTACCGTGCTTGCTGAGTGTCTTACGCATGACGCACCTCTGTATAACCAATGTAGAACTTGTGGTGTCAATTGCAAGCCTCGCCTGAAGCTCAACGCGGGGTGATTCGCATGTACGTGTCACGGCTTTTCACTAGATAAGACCAACAGAACTCTTTTGAAAGCAAACTTTGATGAGATTTTTCGGCATTAACACGCATGCCTACACCAGGGCATCGGGATGAGGGCGTATCCTTTCTCCACCCACGCGCCGGATTGAAGTACCTCAACCGTTCGGCCTTTCACTGGATGGAGGCATCGAAATGGCAAGCCATACGCTTCGACAGATGTTACTGGTGATACCGATCGCCTTTTGCGCCGCGTCCACGCTCGTGGCGGGGTTGCAGGCGGAGAGCAAGAGCCGCTTGCAGACTGTCGTGAAGGTCAAAGTGCTGGCGGCGGAGCGAGGCGATGCGCCCGAAGAGGAATGGATTCGCCGAGAAATGCAGGCCATGCAGATTCCGAAGGGTGTGGGCTCAGGATCTCAGTGGATCACCTTGGGCAAAGAGCCCGTGACCATTCAAAGTTCCAGGTACTTTGGCCAAGTATTCCTGGCGGTGTTGGATCCTGGCGGCGAGAGTCCGCTTCGCTTAGAAATAACGGGTGCTCGGCCACTTACGATCGAAATTCCCCGTGCCCCTGGCACGAAGAAGATCGTGCCCTACACCACCGCCACCGTGCCCACTTCCATCGATTACTTCTTTGCCATCGAAGTGGAAGCGAAATAACCATGGACTGCGATTGCCTGGACTTGGGGAGTAGCCTATAGGCTCAATTCCTTCCCAATCTGGAGACAGGCCAATGAAAACATTCGCCTTCAAGATCGACCCGATGACGGGCGAGGATTACTACGAAGTCTATGCCAGAGGGCGCCAGCTCCTGAACGATCCTCACCTCAACAAGGCCTCCGGTTTTTCGCGAGAAGAGCGGGAGACTTTAGGGCTGGAGGGGCTGGTGCGCTCCGCGGTCCTTTCGCTAGATATTCAGGTGGAACGCGCCTACGAGGCCTTTCTTCGGAAGCCCGATGACCTGGAGAAATACATCTTTCTCGTCGCCCTCCAGGACCGCAGCGAAGTGGTCTTCTACAAGCTCGTTACCGAGCACCTCAAGGAGATGGTTCCCATCGTCTACACGCCCACCGTCGGGACGGCCTGCCTGCAGATGAGTAGCATCCAGCGGCGCTTCCGAGGGGTTTTCATCACACCTGAAAACATCGACCACATCGAT
>JAUYES010000312.1 GCA_030691225.1 Holophaga sp.
GCCCACCTTCCAGGCGCAGTAAGACACCGACACGCTCATCAGGATCAACAACTAGGTATTCCGGTATCCCCGCAGCTTCATAACTCCAGCGCTTACGGGTCATGTCTTTGTTTCCCGTGCTGGGGCTTAGGATTTCCACCACCAAGTCAGGCACACCTTCGATTCCACGCTCAGACACTTTGGCGGGATCGCACACCACAAGCAGATCCGGCTGGTACACGCTTTCTTCACCAGGCAGGAAAAGGTCAATCGGCGCGTGGAAGGCCTCACAATCACCACCCCCGTTCTTGCGCTTCGCATCTTCCAGAGCGTTGAAGATGGCGGCACTCAAGCGAACGCTTACCCGTTGATGCTCTACTGATGGTGCAGGCGTCATGTCGTAAGGAACCCCATTGATAAGCTCCCAGCGCCCTTCCCAGGTCTTCCAGTCTTCAATGGTGTATCCGGGGTGTTTGAGTTTTGGAAGGCTCATCGGCGGTCCTCTAAGCTTATTTTGACAGCAGCGGGACCGACTCCTTGCAGGGTTTCTTATGGGTTGGCAATAGCATAGATCCCTTTTTTGAGGATGACACCATACCTTGGCGGAAACACTCCAGATTGATGCACTGCCAAAAGTCGCGTCAGGGTGGTTATTCCATCTACAACGAAGCCCGGCAGCTCACGGCCCAAAAGAAAGAAGGGGGTCCCCAGCCGCCCCTTCTGTTTGGAACCGAGCGAAGCGAACTATACTGAACCCAAAGGAATCATCATGAAAATCGGACTCGTTGGCTTCTCGAGCAGTGGCAAGACCACAGTGTTCAACGCCCTGACGGGCCTTTCGGCGGAAACAGGCTTCACGGCCACCCGAGGTCGCACCAACCTGGGCACAGTCAAGGTGCCCGATGCGCGGGTCTCGGCACTGGCGGGACTGTACCATCCCAAGAAAACCACCTTCGCCGAAGTTGCCTTTTGCGATGTGGCCGCCGCCGCGGCCGGTTCCCAGGGGCAGAGCCTGGACGAAGCGACGCTGCGCGCCATGCGCGAGGTTGATGCGCTCTGCCAAGTGGTGCGGGGTTTCACGGGCCCCGCTGGAGAAGCGCCAGAGCCGCTCGCCGAGGCCCAGAATCTTGAAAACGAAATGAACCTTGCCGACCTCATCCTCATCGAAAAACGCATCGAGAAATTGAAGAAGGAAAAGAGCAAGACCGGCGAACTGGAACTGCTGGAGCGCCTAAAAACCGGGCTCGAAGCGGGCACCCCACTACGCAGCCTGGAAGGCATTGGCGCCGAGGAATGGGTGGGCCTGACCGGCTATCGCTTCCTGACCCAGAAGCCCCTCTTGCTGGTACTCAACGTCGATGAGAGCGATGTCACCAATTCAGCCCCCGCCGACTTGGCCGCCCATGCTCACGAAGCCGGGCTTGGACTCGTGGTACTGGCAGGTCTGGTGGAAATGGATATCGCCCAGATGAGCACGGAGGATCAAAAAGAATTTTTGGAATCCCTGGGCCTCACGGAACCCGCCGTGGGGCGCTTCATCCGCGAGGCCTATTCCCTACTCGATCTCATTTCCTTCCTCACCGCCGGTCCCGATGAATGCCGAGCTTGGCCCATTCGCCGCGGCCTTACGGCCCCCAAAGCAGCCGGAAAAATCCACTCGGACATCGAGCGGGGGTTCATCCGCGCGGAAGTCACCCACTGGGATGAACTGGTGCGCCTGGGTAGTGAAGCCAAGTGCCGCGAAGCCGGCAAGCTGCGCCTCGAAGGCAAGGAATACATCGTGCATGACGGCGACGTGATCAACTTCCGCTTCAACGTGTGAGCTTCCTCTACCCGCTTCGCGTTACACCAGTGAGGGCTATCTTTTCCCGATAAAAATCCGTGGCGCCTTGCGCCTCGGATTTTTAAAGTCGATATCCTGGTGTTTTG
Source organism: Holophaga sp. (assembly GCA_030691225.1). GTDB lineage: Bacteria > Acidobacteriota > Holophagae > Holophagales > Holophagaceae > JAYREN01. The sequence continues at coordinate 1,909 of JAUYES010000312.1, forward strand.
CCCTTGAAGGAGTTTCCTATGTCCAGTCCCATTCGCCGCATCGCTGTTTGCACTGGGGGCGGGGACGCACCGGGACTCAATGCCGTTATTCGCTCCGTCGTCATCGCCGCTTCCAACCGAGGTTGGGAATGCTATGGCATTCGCGAAGGCTTCAACGGCATCATGTTCCCCGAACGCTACCCCGAGGGCGGCGTATTCCGCCTGACGCGGGAACGAGTGCGCGGCATTGGCCATCTGGGTGGCACCATCCTGGGCACCACCAACAAGGGCAACCCCCTGCAATTCCCCATGAAAATGCCCGATGGCTCAATCAAGGAGATCGACCGCACCGACGAGATCCTCGAATACTTCGCCAAGAAGGAGTTGGACGCCCTGGTTTCCATCGGAGGCGATGGTTCGCTCACCATCGCCAATGCGCTGCACCAGAAGGGCCTGCGGGTGGTCAGCGTGCCCAAGACCATCGAT
>JAUYES010000316.1 GCA_030691225.1 Holophaga sp.
TTCGATGCGCTTGATCTGGCTCAAGGGCACGCTTTCGAAGCGGCTATCGCCAGTTACGGGCTCAAACATCGGATGATCGTTCAGCATGAAGAGCCATTTATTGTTGTAGTGGGCCTGCAAGTTGCCCCGGAAACCCACGGACGTATAACCGTAGAAGGTTTCAGTGAGGTTGATGCCCGGCAAAAGGCTCAAGGCCTCATAGACATTCGTGACCCCCTGATTTCTTAGATCCTCGGCGGTGATCACCGAAATGATGGCTGGAGCTTCACTGATTTTTTGCGCCTTCTTGCCTGCCACCGTCACAGTTGTGTCCAGGAGTGCTAAGAGCTCGGCCTCCAATTCCGTGGCCTGTGGTGCCTGGCTGAAGACGGGTGCTACGAGGAGAAAAAACACAGCGGTTTGCGCGAATTTCATGACATTTCTCCTGAGTGTTGGATTGTAAGGAAAATGGGTAATAACCCATCGCTGGCATGACTTCAGGACACGATTTTGGCGATCTTGAAAATGGAATCGGCCATGGTGACTTTTGAGGCGTCGAGATTTGCTTTGTGGAGGTAGATGGCTGGTTTCCCTCCTTCTTCGATGACAGCTATGGAGCCTCCTTGGGATAGCAAGGCGATCTGTGAACAAATTACGAGCTTGCCCGCGGCCTTGTATTTCTTTACATCGGCGGCATTGCTCGCCCAGGCGATTTGCACATCCGCGGCAGCCTCAATGCCTGCCTTTTGCAGTTCGGCAACCAGAGGTGCATCCACGCAGATTATTTTGGGGGGCAGATTGGCGCTCTTGATCAGGATCTTGATGAAGCGGGCCTGGAATTCGGGAGGCAGATCACCGCCTTGAAGGGGCAGGCTGCCGAGAAGAAAGAGAAGTAGAACACCGATGCAGTGGGTAATTCTCATGCTGCAGCCCCCCAGAGACCTTTCTCGGCTGGGAGAGGTAACGGCTTGGGAAACACAACTCTTTAGGGTTTTTTTGAACTTTTCAACAAGCTCGTTTTTTCCCCTCTTCGGAGAGCCCGACATGGCCATTCCTGGGACGGAAGGCAGTCCGATATACTGAAAGCCCGATAGTGGTTGGAGACCCTGTGCTGAAATTTGAAACCTTTCCCGTGGGTCCCCTCTCCTGCAATTGCATATTGGTGTGGGATCCGGAAAAGGGGACCGGCGTCGTGGTAGACCCGGGCGATGAGGCCGGAAAAATCCGTCTTCGGGTCGAGGCTTTGGGGTTCAAGGTTGTGGCTCTCTTGCATACCCATGCTCATTTCGATCATGTGGGTGCCACTCAGGAGCTGCAGGAGCTCTGGAGCTGCCCGGCCTATCTGCATCCCGAGGATGATTTCCTGGTGGAATCGCTACCCATGCAGACAGGCCTATTCGGCATGAAGCCGGTGGCGACGCCGACGATGACACCCTTGGCCCATGGCGAACGGCACCATGACCTGAAGGTGCTCCATACGCCAGGCCATTCGCCCGGTGGCTGCTGCTTTCTCGGCAGTTCCGATAAGGGGCCGCTCCTATTGGCCGGTGACACGCTCTTTCAGGGCGGCGTGGGCCGGACGGATCTCTTTGGCGGGCACTTCGATCTTCTGGAAGCCAGCATCCGCGAGCAGCTCTACACCTTGGACAACGCCACGCTGGTCATTCCTGGTCACGGCCCCATGACCACCATCGGCGAAGAAGCGGAGAACAATCCTTTCGTTCGAAGATGACCTGATCCCCATCAGGGCCGGGCCTCATCTTCATCTTCAAGCCCGTTGATCGAGGCGTGATCGTGAGTCTGCGCACGGTCGTGTTAGACGTGCCAAGCCAGGACGTGATCACCCGCGATAACGTGAGCCTGAAGGTCAGCGCCGTGGTGTATTTCCGCCTGCTAGATGTCAAGCAGGCCATTCTCGGCGTGGAGAACTACTTCTACGCCGCCAACAAGATCAGCCAGAACCCCGTGGCCATTCAGATGCGCTACCTTCAGACCCTTGGCGAAATCGCCACAGAGAAAAACAGCACCATCATCTTCCCGCTGCCCATGGAACTGCTGAAGATGATGGATCGTATTGCTGCGCCAAAGGAAAACTAAAAATTTATTAGAAAACAAGGAGAACGCTGTGAACGCTTGCTTCCCGCGTTCTTTTTTTGGGTTCTTCTCGGGTTTTCGGGAAAAACCGATCAGGATCGGAGTTCATGCTGTTCTCAATGGGAGATCGAATCTCTTTACAATCGCTGTGTATCGCTGGCTCAACTCTTTTGCGACTTAGGGCTGAGACGCGGGCAGACAAAGCTCGACGGTCGCACACTGGCAAAATCGCCATGCGTGGAATTGCAGACAAAGATATTCCACCGATGGCTCCAATAACTCATGGAGTGCCGGCAAAAAACATTACAAAGACTGCAGCCAGCGATGCACAGCGATAAACAGCGATGAAAGCGATGAAAGCGATGAAAAGCCAAGTGATTGAGTCAAGCAACCAGCCCCCCCTTTTTTTTACTGAGATTCGCGAAGAGCCTCATTTTTTACTGTCAATTTTACCTCGGCGAACTTTACAGATTACTAGGCCCCGAGCCTACACTTGCCACTCTCCGGGAGTTCCCATGCCAACCTTTTTTGATCCCACGGTTCAGGCGATTTTGCGCGATCGGATCGCCCTGCTTCAGGCCAATTCCCCCGCCCGGTGGGGGCGCATGAACGTGGCGCAAATGATGGCGCATTGCACCACCACCATGAAAATGCCCACGGGTGAATTGCGGGTGAAGGCCGGTTTCATGAGCCTGAATGGGCGACTCGTCAAAAAGCGCATCCTGGGAGAGAAACCCTTCCGTCAGGGTGTCCCCACCGACAAAGCTTTTGTGGTGGGCGATGTCCGAGAATTCGACGCAGAGAAGTAGGCGGGCTTCCCGCCCTGTACTGCCAAACCTGAATCTCCTACACCCCTCGCTGGGTCGGCTCCCACACCAGCTTGTGCAACTGCAACTGAAACCTTACTGGCAGCTGGTCTGCGATGATTTTCTCGGCCAGCCAGCGAATATCGAGTTTGCCCCACACGGGGCTGAACAAAATATCGAACCGCTCGAAGAGTCTGCGTTCGGCGCACCAGGTCTTGGACCATTCGTAGTCGGCTTCATCCGCGAGCACGAACTTTAATTCATCCTGGCCAGGGACTAAATGCTGCAGGTTGGCTTCCAGCCAGCGGGCGCTTTCGCCGCTGCCGGGAGTCTTGCGGTCCACAATTTTCACCACTTCCTTGGGCACGCCGGAAATCGCGTGGCTGCCTGCGGTTTCGAGAGCCACTTCATAGCCGAGATCCAGGAGCTCTTGCAGCAGCACCGGTGCTTGGGGATGGGCCAAGGGTTCACCGCCGGTGAGTTCCACAAAAGGGGCGTTGGGGCCTTGTTGGGGTGGACCAAGACGCTCTTTTACCTGGCCCAGGATGGCTTCCAGCGTCATGAATTCACCCTCGGTGAAGGCATAGGCGGTGTCGCAGTAGGAGCAGCGCAGAGGGCAGCCCGTGAGGCGGATGAAAAGGCAAGGACGGCCGGCCCTGGAACCTTCGCCTTGGATGCTGAAGAAAATTTCATTCACCTTGAATTGCATGGCTATGCCCACCGCCTTCCACCATCGAGCGTAAGGACTTCGCCTGTTAAATAGGGGCTATTGGCGGCGTAGCGCAGGGCCCGGAGCACGTCTTTTGGGGTGCCATTGCGTTTCAGCAGGTTTAATTCGGCCAAATGGGTGGGATCGCTGCCTTCGTCTGGGAGCACCACGCCCAGGGCATGGCCCACCACCCGGACGCGGGGAGCCAAGAGCCGAGCCAAGCCGGGCACCAGGGCCGCCAAGCCTGATTTAGAGGCGGAGTAGGGCAGGCGTTTGCTCAGGGGCCGATGAATGGCTGTGTCCAGGAGGATTTGCAGCGCACCTTGATCTTCGAGATGGGGTGCCATGGCCTGGGCTGCGAGCATAGGAAAAGCTAGATTGGTTGAGAAAATTTCTTGCAGCATTGGCGCGGTCCAACTGCCAAAGGGCTGCTCGGGGAAGATCCCGGCCACCAAAATGGCGCTCTGAAACTGAATCCCTTCGGCGCCGAGGTGTTCCATATCTGCCATCATCTGTGAAACCAGGGCCGGGTCCGACGCATCCCAATGCAGAGTCCGAATCTGAGTTTGGCTTGATAATTGTTTTTTCCAGGGATCCTCGTCCCTCCAAGGCTGGGAACTGGTGAGCACCAAGTTGTGTTCACAAGCCAACTCTTGAGCCAGGGCGAGTCCCAATCGTTGTCGTCCTCCCACTACGATCCACCAGGGCCATTTTTCTCTCACATTTCCCCCCAGGTTCTTCCAAGGCTACCGTGTCTCCCACTCTTCAGCGCATCCGATGGCGGTTGATTTGGACCAGCGTGATCGCACTGGTGCTCTCGCTGGGTTTTTTCTACATCAATCAATGGGCTTATTCCTTCTCGGATGACGAGTGCACTTGGAGTGCAGAGGGCTACCCCGCTGTGGAA
>JAUYES010000319.1 GCA_030691225.1 Holophaga sp.
GGGTCGCTCTCGGTGAAGCGCGTGAGAAACACCCCTTCAAAGCCCCAGCACCGGCGCTTCCAACCGTAACCCAAGGGTTCCACCGTGGGAAATCCCGCAAGCCAAAGTGCGCGATGAACGATGAACTCATGCGCGAAACGCTGCGGGGTTGGGTAGATGCGTTGGTTCACATGGCGCACCAGGCCTCCCCGCCGATAGGGACGTGTAACGATTTCTCCCCACCGCTGCACGCCGCCGCGACCAAACGAATCTCCAAAATCGAGCGCTTCACCAAAGGAGAGGGTTGGCAACGCGAACAAAGACCAGTCTTCTCCGAGTCCAGGCAAGGCAACAGCATTCTGTTGTAGCGGAGCTGCACCCAAGGGCCTGGGCTCGTAAGGCCAAGCGAGCGGCAGTTGGGGAATGGTGGGGAGCTGAAATCTCATAGGATTGCTCCAGCTTGGCGTGACAATGCAAAGAGAGCCAGGCTTCATTCGTGGATAGAAAAATGCTCCCAAGTATTACTACAGGGGAGCTTGCTGGAGGCGCCGATCGGAATCGAACCGATGAATGGCAGATTTGCAGTCTGCGGCCTTACCACTTGGCTACGGCGCCATGCTTTCAAAAATAACACGAGCCGCATGAAGCGGCTCGGTGTTTTGGAGCGGGTGAAGGGATTTGAACCCTCGACTTCAACCTTGGCAAGGTTGCACTCTACCACTGAGTTACACCCGCGTGGAACGTCAATCCTATCATCGCTCGGGCGAGAGTCAAGATCCCATTTCGAGGGGTGCGGTAGCAGCGTTGTAGAGATTTGAGGCATTCTGAGGGCATGCATCCTCAGTCGATGTTCCCCAGGGCCATAGCGATTTCAGAGGCTCCCTTTTTGCCCCTGGCATTTCGCTTCATCGCCTCCTTCGGCCTGGTCGTGGTGCACCTAGCCTTGCCCATGGATCCGAACAAGCCACCCGTCGGCGAGACTTTCTACTTAGCGTGCTTGGTCCTTATTTTCCTAGAAAGTGCTTGGGAAGCCGCTCGATCATTGGCTCGCGCAGGACAGCCCTTTGCCATTCCTTCACTCAGTTGGATTCGCTTCAAT
>JAUYES010000323.1 GCA_030691225.1 Holophaga sp.
GAGGAGGTGCAGGCCAGAGGCCAACAGCACCCCTGAGCCAGAGATCAGCCCGTCGTGAATACGGGCCACCCCAGTCCATTCATCATCATTGCTTGCTCCTTCACCATCATAACGGCTGATAAGAGGTGTGAAAATCATTGACAGGACCTTGAAAAGGTGAGAAGGATAAACTGGTCCCCAATTTCTGTTCTTGTGAGAAAAATTACCTGCGCTATGCTCCCGACTTGGAACCACCCTTTTTCCGCAGAGACATCAAGGCCGTCCGACGGTTGCATAAGCTCCTGAAGCACTGCCAAGAATTTCTTGAGCGCCTTTTCAAGCATTTTCCAGAATAGGAAGTCACCTTGGCTTCCGGAGAGATATTGCTGAAGAGTCTCTGTTGTTGGATGTCATTTCCGCGCTTCAAACTTAGTTTTTTACAATTTATTTCAGCTAGTTAAAAACTATATGCGGAAATTAATCTGTCCCGTTTCCGTCAAACAAGTGGTGCCAACTCCTGTAGTAAGCCAGCTCGGCACCGCTATTCCGTGACTGCCGATCTCCCTATCTGGCCTGCACTGGCCAGGAGCCGCAAGCGCGCAGAACGCCATTCGGCCAAACAGCGAATGCGCTGATTTTGTGCATCTGACAGAGCTCCTTGCGTATTCAGTATTTCCATGATATCCGCAGCCCCCTTATCGTACTTGCGCTGGGAAACGACCAGTGCGCTCTGAGCGGCTTCAAGCAGGACCGCAGAAGCTTCCAGATTATGCAGGGCGGAGGTGGCATCGGCGTGCGCCTTGATTAATTCCATGGCAATCTGGTGTTCGGTATCGGCGAGTGCCGCTTCTTTTTGCTCGACCTGGGCCTGGGCACCTCTGACCTTATAGCTGGTAGAAAATCCGTCAAAAATTGGAATCGACAGCGCAAGCCCCATGGTGGTTTCCTGTGCTTCAGTCGAGGTCACCGCCTCTCCGGGACGGGTATTCTGATAATAGTTGGTGGAAAAGTTCAGGGTGGGCATCCCGGCGGAACGGGCAACAGTTACCCGTTTTTTCGCTGCCGCAAGTTGATTTTTAGCCGCAAGAATGGCGGGATGATTTTTCTGGGTCTCTTCCAACCACTGGCTCAAGACCTTGCCATTTTCTCCGGCACTTTCCCCCAGATCTTCCGGCAGTGATATTGCAGTATTTGCCGAAATACCGAGGAGATATCCCAGCACTGACCGCGCCTTTTCGTACTCACCCAGGGCACGATTCTTTTCCAGTGAAGATTTGGCCAGGGCGGTTGTCGCCTGTAGCGTATCCGACTGGCTGCTCGCCCCTTTATCTTCACGCAGTTTGGCAGAATGCAGGGTATTGCCAGCGATTTCCTCGCTGGCTGTCTTGGCTTTGAGAGTTGCTCGAGCGGTCACCGCATCAAAATAGGCCTGGATTACCGAAGACAAAGCCTTTTGCAAGGTAGCGTTATGGTTGGCCAGCGCCGCAGCCAGCAAACTTTCGGCTGCCTGATGGTTGGCCGCTCGTCCGCCAAAATCAAAGATTCGCCAGGTCAAGCCTCCTTGAGCGGTATTTCGGTTGATGTTACTGGATGGATATCGGGAATCCGAATACCGAATCTGATCATTTGTCCGGCTCAACGAACCGGTCAGAGCAGGCAGATATGCGGCGCGTGCTTCCCCCACCGCACCTGCCTGAATTTTGATATCCGCCCAGGTGGATCTGATTTGGGGATTGTTGCATAAAGCCAGATCCACCGCCTCGCCCAAGGCGAGAGGATGAGAAAAATCCTTCTGCACCGAACATGGTATCGGGGCTGAGTCCCCCGGCAGGGTCACGCCTTGCTCAACCACCTCGGGCATGGTGCGCAAGGGGTCGGCAAAGGGATAAATGGGGTCGAAAGCCAGGGCGAGTGCTGGCCAGATCGACCCAGCAACAAGGATTGCTGCGCCTGTTCGAAGTAGTTTAGCGCTCATTGAGACTCTCTTTTGCGTGCTGGAGGAGCGGGCTCAAAACGTATTCAATCACTCGGCGCGTGCCCGTTTTGATTTCCACATTGACGGACATGCCCGCACTCAACGGCATATCTTGGCCCTTAATCGACATGGAGGATTTATCCAGGGAAATGATAACCGAATAGATCAACCCTCTTTTCTCATCCTTGATGGCATCGCGCGATACATGCACCACCCGGGCTGGAATCGTGCCGTACTTGGTGTACTCAAAGGCAGCAATCTTGACTGCCGCTACCTGACCTTCCTCCACAAAGCCGATATCCTTGTTTTCCAGCATGGCTTCGACGACAAGATGGTCCTCCTTGGGGACAATCTTCATCAACGGTTGCGCCGCAGGCACCACCCCGCCAACGGTAAACACCGTCAGCTGCTGCACCGTGCCATCCACCGGCGAGGTGAGCTTAAGCAGTTTACTACGGGTTTCTGTCCGCATGGCATCCTGCCGACCAGCCCCAACAATCCTGTCGCCCTCTGCCTGGGCGTCATAAGCGGCGCGCCTGGTTTCGGCAATCAAGGCAGCCCGCATATTTTTCGCCTCAGTCAATTGCCCTTCAAGATCAACCCGCGCCTGCTCTTTTTCAAGATACGCATGCATGGGCACGTCATGGTTTTTTGCGAGATCCCTGTAATCCGAAGCCCGCTGGGTCGCCAGCGGCAAGGCCAAGGAATACCTGGTTATCGCCCCTTCGAGACGTTGGAGCTTGGCCATGAAATCCTGGTATTGACCATCCAGATGCCCTTGGGCCTCCTGAAGTTTTTCCACCGGAACACCATCAATGGGCGCGAGCCTTGGTGGCTTGCGGTTATCAACCGCCGCAATCATCGCTCGCGATCTGGCGATCTGGAGAGTCGCCTCCCTTACACTGCTCATCGCTTTGCCATGCTCTGCATCGGCTGCACTGGCATCCAGCTCGATCAACACCTCCCCCTCTTTGACCGCCTGTCCTTCCTCAACGTACAGCGCCTTGACGCTGGCCACTTCAACCGAGGCAATGGTTTTGGTCCGCTCACTCGGGATGATTTCCCCGGTGGCGTTAACCACGATATCCATCCGGCCAAAGATCGCCCAGAGAAGCACAAAGGCAACCAACGCCATCAGGATCTTAGCGGTTATCCGCAAGGATGGCGAAACGGGTCTTTCCTGCAGGGACAAAGCGGCGGGCAAGAATTCCGCCTCGTCCTCCTTGAAGAGATTACCTCCCAGCTGATCACGCTCTTTCCAGAAACGGCCAAAAACTTGCCGATAATGACGAAGCAAGAACGCATAGGCCTCCAACCTGTGTTTGATACTCATCCTTCCACCACCTGTGCTGTACTTGCGCCAAGTTGCAATTGGTTCAAGTGTGCATAAATTCCGTTCGGTATCGCAAGCAATTCGTCATGCGAGCCTTCCTCAACAATCTGCCCCCGATCCATGACAAAGATGCGGTTGGCATCCCTTACGGCGGAAAGACGATGGGCAATGATCAACACCGTCCGCCCCGCGCAGATCTTGCGCATGTTGTCCTGAATGATCCTTTCCGATTCATAGTCCAGGGCGCTGGTCGCTTCATCAAAGATCAGGATGCGCGGGTTAGAGATGAGTGCCCGGGCAATGGCAATTCTTTGCCGTTGCCCGCCAGACAGCCCTGTGCCATGCTCCCCCACCTTGGAATCATACCCTTCCGGCAACTCACAGATGAACTCATGCGCGCCGGCCAGCTTGGCCGCTTCGATAATAACCTCAATGGGCAAGGCGGGGTTGGCCAAGGCGATGTTGTCCCGGATGGTGCCGGTGAAGGGAACATTTTCCTGCAAAACTATGCCCAACTGGTGGCGTAGCGAGGTGGTATCGATAATGGAAATATCCTGGCCATCAATGAGAACCCTCCCTCGATCCGGGACATACAACCGTTGCATGAGTCGGGTCAGGGTGCTCTTCCCTGAGCCGGAGCGTCCGACAATGCCAATCACCTCGCCGGGGGCGATCTTAAGATTAACCTCACGAATGACGTCTGGATTATCGGGCCGATAGCGGAATGACACCTGGTCGAACTCAATGGCGCCTTCCAACCGGGGAATCCTGGTTTTCTGCCCCACCACTTCCATGGGCGCGTTGAGGATGTCTCCCAGACGCTCCATGGAAACCCCTACCTGCTGAAAACTATTCCACAACTGGGCAATGCGCAAAATTGGCTCGGTGAGCCGACCCGAGAGCATGTTAAAGGCTATCAGCTGCCCCACCGTCAAGTTCCCTTCCACAACGAGACCTGCGCCAACCCAAAGAAGAGCCACGGTCACTAACTTGCTCACCATGGTTACCCCGCCATTGGCAATGGTGCCGACGTTGGTGGCGTCCAACCCGGCGGAGACATAGGTGGAGAGCTGTTTTTCCCAGTTTTCGATCCAGCGCGGCTCCACTGCCATGGACTTAACCGTGTCGATCCCACTGATCGACTCCACCAAAAAGGCCTGATTTTTAGCGCCGGTGTCGAATTTTTCTTTCAAACGGGAGCGCAGGATTGGAGTAATTCCCACAGCTAAAAGGACATAGAGGGGGATGGATATTACAACGATGAGGGTAAGCAACTTGCTATACCAGAGCATGACGAAGATAAAGACAAACGAGAAGAACAGATCCAGCACTAGGGTGAGTGCATTGCCGGTGAGGAAGGAGCGGATATTTTCCAGCTCCCGGATGCGCGCCACCGAGTCACCAACCCGCCGTGCCTGAAAATAGGCAATCGGCAGGGCTAGCAGATGTCGAAAGAGTCTTGCCCCGAGTTCGACATCGATCTTACTACTGGTCCGGGCAAAAACCCAAGTACGAATTCCCGTAAGAATGACTTCAAAGAGGGTTGCAGCTAACAGCCCAATGGCAATGACATTGAGTGTTTTCATGGCATGGTTGACCAAAACCTTGTCCATCACCACCTGAAAGGCCAGGGGGGTCGCTAGGCCGATAAGCTGGAGGACAAAAGAGATCACCAGGATTTCGCCAAACAGTTTCCTATATTTGACAATAGCCGGAATAAACCAGCTGAAGTCGAATTTGGTGAGGTCCCTCAGGTACGTCGCTTTGGAAGTACAAAAAATGAATTGCCCGGACCACTGCTCCATGAATTCCGGCAGATCCAAGACCTGGGGGGTGGGATTGCCGGGCTGCTGGGTTATCATCTTGGGTCGAGTCTTATCGCCGCCCTCATAGCCGAATTTTACGGCGATAAAATAATTTCCTTGTTTATCGATCGCAATGGCAGGCAGAGGCGCACGATCCAGGCGGGCTTCCTCTTGCTCAACGACCTTGGCTGTCATCCCAAGGTGCTTGGCAGCTAAGAGAATGGTTTCCTTCGAAAACAGTTTTGGGCCGAATTCGTGCCGCAATTGCGCTTCATC
>JAUYES010000326.1 GCA_030691225.1 Holophaga sp.
TCCCAATGGGCATAGTTGCGCTCCGGGGCTTGGCGCTTCACAAATTTCTTGCCGGGCTTCTGCGCCAGCTTCATGTTCTCGATGACATGTTCAGGCGCCTGGGCCACCACCCAGCCGAGATCATCAAAGCCCTTGCGGCCCGCGCGGCCGGCAATTTGGTGGAAGTCCCGCGCACTGAGCACGCCCGTTTTCTCGCCGTTGTATTTGCAGAGTTTGGTAAAGAGCACCGTGCGGATGGGCACGTTGATGCCCACACCCAAGGTATCGGTGCCACAGATGACCTTGAGCAGTCCCTTCTGGGCCAGACGCTCCACCAGAATGCGGTATTTGGGTAGCAGGCCCGCATGATGTAAACCAATCCCCTGGCGCAGCCATCGCTTCATATCGGGGCCGTAAGGGCTGTTGAATTTGAAGGCATCGATCTCGGCGGCGATGGCAGTTTTCTCTTCCCGCGAACACACGTTGAGGCTCGTGAAATCCTGGGCACTGGCGGCGGCATCGGCCTGGGTGAAGTGCACGACGTAGACCGGTGCCTTGCCACTTTCGACGAGCTTTTCCAGCGTCACCGGTAGCGGTGATTCCGCGTAGGAGAAGCTCAGGGGCACCGGGCGCTCCACGGATTTCACTGTGGCCGTGGGCCGCCCATTGAGGCGCGTGAGTTCGCCTTCAAAGAAACTGGTATCGCCCAGCGTAGCACTCATCAGCAGGAAGCGCGTCTTGCGCAGGATCAGCAACGGTACCTGCCAGGCCACGCCGCGCTCACGGTCAGCGTAGTAGTGGAATTCATCCATCACCACATCGTGGGCAAGGGCGTCTTCCCCTTCGGAGAGCGCCATGTTGGCCAGAATTTCCGCCGTGCAGCAGAGGATGGGCGCATCGCGGTTCACGGTGGCATCGCCCGTACTGAGGCCCACGTTTTGGGATCCAAATTCATGGCACAGGGCCATCCATTTTTCGTTAACAAGCGCCTTGATGGGACAGGTGTAGACCGAGCGACGCCCTTGAGCCAAGGCCTTGAAGTGCATGGCCGTGGCCACCAGCGACTTGCCTGAGCCGGTGGGGGTATTCAGGATCACGTTCTTGTCTTCGAAGATCTCCAGAATTGCCGCTTCCTGCGCCGGATAGAGCGCGAGCTTGCGTCCTTCCACGTATTCAAGAAAGCACCCCAGCAGTGCATCGCTGCTGAAGTCACCATCGCGGGGCAGGAGATCGTAGAGAGTCTTCGACATGGTTTCAGATTCGCAGGAATCCGGGGCTCAAGAACCTACCCAGCGTAAAAGGGTTCGGTTTTCTAAAAACAGCCTAATGAAAAATTTGCCACAAAGAACACATAGGGCACAAAGAACAAGACTTGGACTGAGGGCCTGTCATTTCGATAATCCGAAAGCCTTTCCCCTTCTTTGTGGTCTTTTGTGTTCTTTGTGGCCAATCCTTTATCGGTTTTTCCAATCCTGGCGCCCTTATTTCCGAACTCTGACCAAAAAGACAATCCCCAAGCACAAAAAAGGCCCAGATCCAGGATCCAGGCCTTTCTGCTTTTTTTCCCGGGTCACCCTACCAGAGCAGCCACTGCCACTGCAGATTCACTTGATCGTAGGCCTTTAGGGTGTGGATGCCGGGAGCCTTGGGCTCCACGCGGGTGTAGAAGGCCTTCAGGTTGCTCTGATGGCCCTTAAACCACCACGCTAAGCCCACGCCAACGCGGGTTTCATCGGGTTCGCCAACGGTCGGAACATCCAGCTTCTTGGATTCATAGCGAACCATGGGCGCCAATTGAACGGCACCGAACCGATAACCGAATTCGGCAAAATCGGTGGTTTGTTTCTTGATCGTGGGCAACCAAGTCTTGCCATTCCAAGTGACGTGGTTCCACTGCCCTTGAATGCCGTCCTGGCCCAGGGGCAGATCCATGAAGATGTCCACTGCGGTGGCGGAGTAATCGTCTTGACGGTCATGGCCAGCGCCGATGGCGAGAATCTTCTTCGCGCCCAGGTAGGTGCCGCCCAGGAAAAGGCCGCCTTCAGCTTCGAAGAAGTTCCACTGAGCACGCCCGGCAAGGCGCAGGCTATTGCGGCTGGCCGCGCGATCCGTGGGCCCGGTGGGCACGGCTGGAGTCAGGGCCAAACGTTTGCCCTGAAAGACGCCTAAACGGAATTCCAGATTGCCTTCCTTGCCGCCCACGACACCACGCACCTGCGCGCCACCATCACGGCCGGTGCTGCTGCCCATGGCGCCATTCTGTTGGAAGGCGTAGGCGTGGTAATCCCAGGTGGCCAGGTTGGTGGCCCCTTGGGTGCTCTGATGGGAGAGAGGCACCAGGATTAGACCTGCGTCGATCTTGATGTCCTTGGTCAGTTTATAGGTGAACACGGCATCCTGAAGGATGAGGCCAGTGTTGGTCTTGCTGCCATCCGCATTGGCCTTGCCAAGGTTGGGACTATCCGTTTCAAAGAAGTATTCGAAGTCCGTGCCCAGCGTGCCACCCACCATTAAGCGCATTTGGCGCACAAATAGATTCTGCGTCGTGCCCTCACGGGTGAAGGAGCCCGTGGCTTCAAAGGCAGGCTTAGCCAAAAAGCCAATCTTCATG
>JAUYES010000337.1 GCA_030691225.1 Holophaga sp.
AAGAATTCCGCTGACGGCGAGCACAAGGTAGATCGTCCATGCCCACCAGGCTTCCCAGGGTGTTGGAAGAACTTTAAAGGACACCGAGACCGGACCGCTGGGATTGCCCGAGGCATCCCGAGCCCACACTGAAAACGTGTAAGAACCGGATGGAAGAGAAGGGAATTCGCGGGTCCCATCGCGCGTCCACGGTGTGGGTTCCGATTCCAACCCCACCAACTGGGATCGGTAAGTCGTGTCTTCCTCGCGGAAATAGCTCAATAGCGCAAAGGCAAAACTGGCTTTTGGTTTCCTCCAACTTACCTCGAAGGGCCGATTGACGGGGACACTTTCCCCTGAGGCTAGGATGGATTCGAGTTGAAGAGGCTTCGAAAGGCGGTCCGACAGTCCCTCCTTGGGGTCATACATGGCGGCACCTGCCACCGTGCCAGTCCAGAACCTGCCCTTGTGATCCCGAATGGCAGATTTTTGGGTGCAGCCATTGCTCGGAAGTCCGTCGCCCGTGGTGAAGGTTCGGAGGGTAAATGGCTCAGAATTGTCGCCAGTGGGAGTGCGAGGTGTTAGTTGAAAAACACCCCGATGGGTGAATGCGTATACCGGTCCCGATGGGTCCGGAATCACGGAATACACCGTGCAGCCTTCCAGAGCCGGTAAAGGTTCCCACCGGGAAGATGCGGAATCCAGTCGCCGCCGGGCCACGCCATGGAAGCCACCGACCCAGAGCCAAGGTACCCGATCAGAGTCCACCACGGCCTGAATGGCCATGACGCGATTATCGGGAATGCCATCCTTTGGAGTGAAGTGGGACCATTTGCCATCCTGGAGCAAATACACCCCTTGCCCTCGCGTGCCAACCCAGATCCCCGTTCCACCCTTCAGGGCGGGACCTTGATGGATGGCAATCACCGTACCCCAAGAAATATCCTGCGCGCCAGGAAGTGCGAGCCATCGCTCTTTTTCCAACCGAACAATGCCTTTGCGAGTGCCTGCCCAGATCTCCGGGATACCCGATTCGGTCTGGGTTTCGTGGAGCGTATAGATCCAAGAATCGGGTAGGCCATCCATTGCTCCGTAACGCGTGACTTTGCCGCCTTCCATCCGAAGAAGCCCACCTCCACGGGTGCCAATCCAGAGGATCGGTAACCCGGACGCCGAGCGTGTCTCCAGAAGAGACAAAATGATCCGATCCGGCACGATGGAATCTACCCCGTAATGGATCCATCGCCCGTCGCGGTAGCAGGCCAACCCACCCCCCAAGGTCCCTATCCAGAATCCAGTGCCGAGTTGGCTATCAACCATGGCGAAAACGAGATTATCGGGCAGCCCCGTTTGTCGGTCGAAGGTGGCCCATCCTCCCCGCGAAAGTCGCACGAGTCCGCCAAAGGTCCCAGCCCAGATCGTGCGAGCCCCACCGGGAACGGTCTCGATCATCAGGCTGCGCACGGTTCGATTCGGGAAACCCGCATCCATCCCCAATACCTGCCAGCGCCCATTTTCCCGAAAGGCCAACCCATTTTCTGTGGCCAACCATAACGTGCGGTCCCCCGCGGGAGAAATTGATTCAACAATCTGATTGATTTGGCTTTGGGGAAGGCCATCCTTGGAACCAAAAGAAGTCCAGCGCTGTCCATTCCATTGCGCCAAGCCTCGGCTCGTTCCCACCCAAAGAAGGGTTTGGCCATCCTTTTCGTGAGTGTCCAACAGACTCCCCACTTCGTTGGCGGGAAGCCCGTCGCGCTTTGTAAACCAAGTCCAGGCCCCAGGCCCAACCAGGGCAAGGCCTTTTTCGCTTCCAATCCACAAGGCCGCCGCGCCACCACCCGAACTTACGACTTCGCGTAGGGCTATTACCGGGCCGGCGGGTTGCCCGCTCGGGTCAAGAAAGGGCCGCCAGCCACGAGCATCCCACTGGAATACGCCAGCATCCGTGCCGGCCATGATGGTGCCATCCATTCGCTCGATTAGGCAGCTAACTCGCCCCCTTTGTACGTTTTCAGAGACTTCGAAGTTCTCCCACTTGCCATCACGAAACCGGCTAATGCCTCCCTGAGCTAATCCAAACCAGAGGGTGCCATCCGAGGCAGGCAGAATGGATTTCACCCAGCCGGTTTGATAGGGGTTCGAGCGAGAGAATTTAGTCCAGGTTCGCCCGTTGTAGCGCGCCGGCCCATCTTGGGTGCCAATCCAAAGGTAGCCATTCTGATCCTTAGCGAGGGCTTCAACGGAATTTTGCGGAAGGCCATCTTTGTCCGTAAATACCCGCATCGCCGGTCGGCCTGTCTCAGCAATATCCTGGCCAATCGCGAAAGTCTGGCTGGCAGCGATACAACTCACGACAAGCCAGAGGGCTCGCAGCAATCCAGTCCAGAACAAAATGAAGTTCACGTGCCCCCTCTGAATGACTCTTCGGTCCAAGTCGGACCTTTCGAAAATTCAGACCATTTTCCCACCCATGGGGGCGCCCCCGAGCAGGTGGAAATGGAGATGAAACACTGTTTGCCCAGCATCAGGCCCGCTGTTGACCACCATTCGGTAACCGCTCTCGGCCACGCCTAGATCGCGTGCCAGCTTTTGGCCCACCAGGGTGATTTGTCCGATCAAGGCCTTGTGCTCCTCCCGTAGGCCGTCCAAACCCGACACATGGGCCTTGGGCACGATCAGCACATGGACGGGCACTTGGGGAGCAATATCCTTGAAGGCAACCACAAGGTCATCCTCGTAAAGCAGGGTCGAAGGAATCTGCTTCGAGGCGATTTTGCAAAAAATGCAGTTTGGATCCGACATCGGAGTCTCCCTTTGGTTTTAGCTGGTTTGATCATCGCTCAAGGGATCCAAGCGTTCCGCTAATCCCGAATCCCGTCGAGTGGGATTGTTGGCCGCGAAAGGAATCCGCTCTCGCTCGGCCGCCAGAATCACGGATTTCTTGGCGCGGGTTAATCCCGTGTAAAGGAGTTCCTTGGTCAAGGCGCGATGGTTGTTCTTCGGTAGGACGATGGCAACGCGCGTGTATTCCGAACCCTGGGACTTATGCACGGTCATGGCAAAAGCATGCTCCAACTGGTGCTTCAACTGCTCCAGAGGAAAGGGAACAAAACCCAGCGCACGGGGGAAGACCGCGGCTTGGCGGACCTGATCCTCGAAGCGCACCTTGAGCACCAGCCCCTGGTCACCGTTGTAGATGCCCCGCCGATAATCATTGGTGGTCATCAGGATCGGCTCACCGGCGCAAAAAGGGGTCTGCCCCCGGAGCCCATCGCCCGTGAGACGCAGCATCCATTTATGCAGCAGTTCATTGATCGGCTGGACCCCTCGAAGATCATCCGCCTCCCGTAGGGCGCAGAGAACGCGAAATTGATCAAAGTGATCGAAAAGCGCCTTGAGCAATTCCCCATCGCCTTCTCCCCAAACTCCGCCTTGGAACGTGAAGATATGTTTGGCCTTGGCCTGAAATCCGGCGAGACCCGTCACTTCCTGGTCGAACCAGCGTTTTAGGAAGGTGGTCATGCTCACCTGCGAAGGTTCAAATAGTTCCACTTGTTTGAAGGCGAGTTGTTCCAGGCTGGTGCGGCAGTGAATGGGCTCGGCGCCCTCCCATAGACTTCCCGTGTTGGGGTTATTGATGACTCCGGCCACCGACAAAATGTTGCGCCCATCGGGATCCGCATCGCTCATGCGATAACTCTGAAAGAGCTTGACCCGATGCTCCGCCAAGCTCGCGACCATATCCCGAAAGGCGCATCCAGCCTCCACGCTGGGCAGCTGGTCTGCATCTCCCAGCAAGACCAAACGTGCCTCTGGCGCCAAGGCACCCAAAAGCCGACACATGTGTTCCTGGCTGATCATGGAGGCTTCGTCCACAATCACGACTTTGGCCGAAAGCGCATTGCCAGGGCCATGGCGGAAGCGCTCCGCTGCCGGATGCCAGGCCAACAGGCGATGCAGGGTTTTAGGCTCCAGGGTGGCCTTGATCAATACTTGGTCGCCTGAATCGGGCTCCTTCAGATTCTGGAGAGAATTTCGAATCGCCTCGCCCATGCGCTGGGCCGCCTTGCCAGTGGGAGCCGCCAAGGCGATGTCTTCCAGCGTCATGCCCGGCTGTCGGAGCAGTGCCCGCAAAATGGAAACCACGATAGAAGTCTTGCCGGTGCCAGGCCCGCCCGTTACCAGCGTCAGAGGCGTTTTCAGGGCCATGCCTACCGCTTGGCGCTGCTCGTTATTCAGGCTGACGGGATCACAGAAGACCTCTTCACCCACGGGTATTACGGTCAGATTTGCCGCCCTTCGAAGGTTGCCGATTTGATTGGCCAATTCGCACTCATGGCTATACAGCCGATGGGAATACAGCCAGTCTCCCCAGATAACCAACGGCTTGGCTTCGCCGGGACTTCCCACCAAGGGGGCCAACGAATCCGCCCCGAGGAAGGATTTCGGCTCGAAGTTCCGCAACCCGAAGGCACGATAAAGCGCCTCCGTGGTGCTGCCTTCGGCGGGGATCAGCGCCAATCGTGTATGCCCCTGCCCTTGCGCCATTTGAAGCGCAAGGCAGATGGCAAAAAGGCCCTCGCGCTCGGCTTGGCCCAAGCCCCGGGGCAGCCCAGCCAGTTCCCAGGCCATGACGATCGAGGAGGCCTCCTGGTTCTGTTCCACCACCAAATCGAGCACTTTCGAGGGCAAGGTGGCGGCGGCGGGGTGCAACTTCAACATGGGCAGGAACTCGTCAGACATCGCGTTCGCCCCCCGCATGGACTGGAATTAAGCGTTGGGGTTGGAGGGCGCTGATATCGCGCTCCCAGCCTTGGACTTCCTCCCACGAGGGACGACAGGTCCAAACACCTTCGCCCTCGGGAAGCCCCCGAAGAAACACATAGACCACGCCCCCAAAGGCGCGATCGTAATGAGCACCATCGGTGATGCCCAGGAAGCGACAGGCCGTCACGGTGTAGATCTTCACTTGCAGGAGGTAGTGCCCTTGAACGGTTTCCTCCAGATGGGCGGCGTCGTAGCCCGCCAGTCGATTGGTCTTCCAGTCCAGCACATGCGTTCGCCCCCCCGTTTGGAAGAGCAGATCGATGGAGCCGGTCAGGTAATCGGAACGCTCCGGGTAGGGAGTGATGAAATCCAATTCCCTCAAGAATTGTTCCGATTGGGAAAGGGCCACGGTCCCGCCGTTGGGCAGCCGAATAGGGCGCGTCATGGCCGCATGGGCCCAGCGCAAGGCCTCGCTACGATCCTCGGCGGCAAGGCAGGCCTCGGCCAGGGTTGTCGTGGCGGGAAGCGCCATCCAAGCCGCCAGATCTCGGCCTTGGAAGGACTCCAGGTCCACTCGCTGGAGGAAGGCATGAACCTGGGTGCCGAATTTCTTGCCACCCTTGGGACCGCCAGGCAGCGTTGTTTCTTTTACATCCTCGAGTTCATGGTCGTTGGTCCCGATCCGTTCCAGGCCTTGCTGCAGGCCCGAATAACTGAACACCCATGTGGGACAGCCACGGCGACGCAAGGCAAGGAAATCGGGGCGAGCCAAGGGGGGAGGCAGACGAAGGTCCCAAGGCAGGGGAGGCAAAACACTTGCCGGAAGCCCCTCCACTCGCGGTGGAATTTGTTCGATCCCATCGTGCGACCGAGGCTCCTGCGCGGGCCCAAGCAGGGACTGCAACCGAAGATTGACCGTGCGGTAGAGGCCCCCTTTGGGGTTGCCGGACTTCTCGAAATTTCCAAGCGGACTGGGTTCCTCAGCCCCGGGAACGTAGCGGGGTAATAGCAGTTGGGCTTCGGCCCGGGTCAAGGCCACATAGGCTAAGCGTTCCCACTCTTCCTGCGCCTCCGCCTCGATCCAGGCCCGAACCTCCGCAGGGGCGGCCTTCACCGAACCCACCCAGGCTCGGCGCTCACGGCCCCGATGGTAGCGATGGACCAGACCGCCGCCGCCACTGCCCTTGCCGGTGCCCCCGAAGAGCACCACGATGGGCGCCTGAAGGCCCTTGGCTTTGTGCATGGTAAGGATCTGCACCGCTCCGCCCTGCCGCTCCAGGCGCTGCGTTTCCCCGTCTTCCACCGAAGGCCGTTCTTGCCCGTCGATCCAGCGCTGCACCTGAATGGCCAGATCGGCAAGCGTGGAGTGCCCACCGAGGGCTTCCTGCTGAAGAAGTTCCAGAATGTGCTGCAGGTTGGTCAGCGTGCGCTGATTCTCTTCGAGAAAGAGAAGGCGCTGGCTCACGCCACTTTCGGCGACCAGACGATTGAAAAGTTCTCCAAAACGGCCGCTTTGGGCCAATTCTCGCCAGCCAAACAGCAACGCCAGAATGGGATGACCTTCCGGCAATTCCCGGGCCCCTTCCGCTTCCGTGAAGGACAGCCCAAAGAAGGGTCCCAACAAGGCCTTGGCGCGCCGGCATTCATCGAAGGGCGTTTCAATGGCCAGCAGGATATCCCGGCAGGCCGCCGCCTCCGGCCCATCGAAAAGCCCGTTTTGCCGATAGAGCATCGAAGGAATGCCCACTTCCTTCAAAGCCTGAGCGATCGGTCGACCTTCCTTGAGGGTTTGCGTCAGCACAAATACGTCTTCATAGCGCAGCCGAGTCGGGCGGCCCGACCCGTTAAAGTGGGCGACGGCGAGTGTTTCCTTAAGCGCCTCGGCTAGCGCTCGGGCTGCCTGGAGCTTGGTGTTCCTAGCCTTTTCCCGACCGACGGCAACATCCACCATGCGAAGGGCGGGAAGGTCCTGATTCTCGGCATCCATCAACCGCAGTGACGGTCTGCCACAGGTGACCGGATGCCGGTAGTGGTCCGCGTTGGCTCCCGAGAAGAAAACCGTGCCCTCGGATTCCCGAAGCAGGGCGTTGGTGACTTGGATGATGTTCGGGGTCGACCGGAAATTTTGTTCCAGCACCAAGGGCTCGCGCCCAGTCTGGGCTTGAAGCGCTTGGAGTGCGGCCTCGTAGGTGGGTAAATCGCCCCCGCGAAAGCCGTAGATCGCCTGCTTGGGATCGCCCACCAGAAACAGCCGATGACTACCGGGAGAGTTCAAGAAAACTCGGCTGAAGATGCCCCATTGCTGGCGGTCCGTGTCCTGAAATTCGTCGATCAGGGCGATCTCGAAGCGTTCTCGAAGACGCTGTACCAGGCCTTCGCCCTGGGGGCTTTCCAGGGTTTCGGCGACCTGGGTGATCATGTCGTCGAAGTCGTAGAGGCCTTCTTCTGTTTTCGCGCGCTGCAATTCCTGGCGCAGCGGGGGCAGGAAGGCCGCCACCAGGATGGCCTTGAAATTGACCAACTCGGCCACGGCCCTAGCCAACCGTGCCGCCTCCCCTTCCAGGCCATCGACACAAATCTTTTCGAGGGATTCGCTCCGTTTTTCGAGCCAAGCGAAATCGCCCCAGAATTGCTCTGGCGAGTCTGATTCCAGCGAGGGTTTCAAGCGTCCCAGAATCGCCTCGAGGCAGTTCTCAATGGCGACGTGGCC